>NZ_DAHVSH010000024.1:0-41109 GCF_027324685.1 Haloactinopolyspora sp. | reverse complement strand
GCGGCCGGGGCACGGTCCTGGGGCGACGTGCTCGATGAGCACGTTCCCGGCCGGTGGCGGCAAGAGACGCTGACGGTCAACTACCGCACACCCAGCGAAGTCATGGACACCGCCGCGGGTGCGCTCGCCGCGATCGATGCTCAGGTGCGCCCGCCGACTTCGGTGCGCTCGACCGGTGTGCGCCCGTGGGTACGTCCGGTCGGGTCCAGGACGCTGGCCGACGCCGTGGCCGAGGCGACGGCTGCCGAGGCCGATGCCGTCGCACCGGGCAACGTCGCGGTCATCGTCTCGGCCGCGGACCTCGATTCCGTCTATGCGGCGCTCGCGGCCGCGATGCCGTCCGCGGTGTCGCGGGTCGACAACTCCACCACGCTGGACTGGCCGGTCACGGTGCTGACCGTCGCCCAGGTCAAGGGGTTGGAGTTCGACGCCGTCGTTGTCGTGGAGCCCGCGCAGATCATGGCCGATTCCGCGCGGGGTGCGACCGACCTCTACGTCGCGCTCACCCGCCCGACCCAGCGCCTCGGCATCGTTCACGCTCAGGCACTGCCGGACGTTCTGGATCCCGCGACGCTAGAGGTGCGGGACGGGGCGTAGCCGGAATCACTCCTAGGCCGGAGCGACCTTGCGCAGCTGCTCCATGAACGCGCGGAACCAGTCCGGATGGTCCGGCCACGCACGTCCGGTCACCAGGTTGCCATCGACGATGGCCGCACCGTCGACAAAGGTGCCTCCGGCAGTCTCGACATCGACGGACAGCGCCGGGTAGGCCGAGCTGCGCCGGCCGTCCAAGGTCTTGGCCGCCGCCAGGAGCAGCGGGCCGTGGCACAACGCCGCCGTCGGGGCGCCGGCCTGCATGAAGTGCTGCACGATGCGCTGGGCATCCGGGTCGTTGCGGATGTACTCCGGTGCCCGCCCACCGGGCACGACGAGCGCGACGTAGTCGTTCGGGTCGACGTCGGCGAAGGCGATGTCCGCCGGCCAGGTGTGTCCGGGCTTCTCGGTGTAGGTGTCGAAGCCGTCGACGAAATCGTGCACGACGAACTGCAGCTTCTTCGCCGTCGGCGCGGCCACGTCGACCTCGTATCCCTCTTCGAGCAGCCGCTGATAGGGGTAGAAGAACTCCAGGTCCTCGGCGGCATCTCCGGTGAGGATCAGTACCTTGGGCATCGTGGACCTCCCTGTCCGCACATGGAGTCTGTGTTCTCCAGTTTCGGCGTTCTTGCGGCTGGATGCCAGGGCAGCTCGTCGAGATGATGAGATGGATTCGTGCAGCAGATCTTCCCGACTCCAGGCACCCTCGACGACCTCGACTCGCTCGCAGCGGCGTACGCCTACCCGCCGCTGACGGGGGACACCGCCTGGGTCCGGGCCAATATGGTGACAAGCATCGACGGCGCGGCTCAGGGGCCCAACGGGCGCTCGGCCACCATCTCCAGCCCGCCGGACCGGCGTGTGTTGTCCCTGTTGCGCGCCCTGGCCGACGTGGTACTCGTCGGCGCCACCACCGCACGGGTGGAGCGCTACGGCCCGGCCGAGCCGCACAAGGTCCTGGGTGAACGCCGGCAGCGGCAGGGCCGCCCGCCCGCAGCGCCGATCGCCGTGGTCAGCCGCAACCTCGACCTCGATCCCGCTGCCACACTGTTCAGCGCTGCGCCCGAACGCACGATCGTGCTCACCGTCGACGCCGCGCCGGCCGATCGCCTGGCGGCGCTGCGAGGCGTCGCCGACGTCGCCGTGGTCGGGCACACCAGCGTCGACGTCGACGCCGCGCTCGAGGCGCTGGTCGAGCGCGGACACACCCGGGTGCTGTGCGAAGGTGGCCCGCATCTGCTCGCGCACATCGTCGAAGCCGCCCGGCTCGATGAGCTGTGCCTGACCCTGACCCCGAAGATCGTCGGGGGCCACGCGACCCGGATGATCCAGACGCCCCGGCAGCTCAGCGGCGACTGGCGCCTCGCTCACCTCATCGAGGAAGGCGGCACGCTGTTGACGCGGTGGCTCGCCCCCGCCACATGATTCAGCTGAGGACGTCGGCGATGTCGAAGCGCACCGGCTCCTGAACCTGCTCGTACGTGCAACTACGCGGATCGCGGTCCGGCCGCCACCGGCGGAACTGCGCGGTGTGGCGGAACCGGTCGCCCTGCATGTGGTCGTAGGCGACCTCGACGACCAGCTCGGGCCGCAGCGGCTGCCACGACAGGTCCTTGCCGGCGTTCCAGCGGCTCTGCGCACCCGGCAGCCGAGCCGATTCGTGCGCCTCGGCCTTGGCCCACTGCGCCCACGGGTGGTGGTCGAGCTCGGCCTCGCTCATGCGGTAGGGCTCGAGCTCGTGCACGAGTTCGGCCCGGCGCTTCATCGGGAACGAAGCGCTCACCCCGACGTGATGCAGCACCCCGTCGTCGTCGTACAGGCCCAACAGCAGGGAACCGACCACGCCGCCGCTCTTGTGCCAGCGGAATCCGGCGACGACGCACTCCACCGTCCGGTCGTGCTTCACCTTGGTCATGGCCCGCTCCCCCGGCAGGTAGGCGCCGTCCGGCCGCTTGGCGATGATGCCGTCGAGGCCGGCCCCCTCGAACTGCTCGAACCACTGCTCGGCCTCGGCCACGTCGGACGTCGACCGTGTGAGGTGAATGGGCGCTGACACGTCGGCCAGCGCCTGCTCCAGAGCTGCGCGCCGCTCGGCGAACGGCTGCGGCATGTAGTCGGTGTCGTCCAGCGCGAGCAGGTCGAAGGCGACGAAGCTGGCTGGCGTGCGCTCGGCGAGCTCACGCACCCGTGACTCAGCGGGATGAATACGATCGAGCAGCCGGTCGAAGTCCAGCCGGTCGTCGGTCACGATCACGATCTCGCCGTCCACCACACACCGTTGCGGCAAGTTCTCACGCACGGCCGCCACCACTTCGGGGAAGTAGCGCGTCATCGGGCGCTCGTTCCGGCTGCCGATCTCCACCTCGTCTCCGTCCCGGAAGATGATGGCGCGGAAGCCGTCCCATTTGCCCTCGTAGTGCATCCCGGGCGGGATGGTCTTGGCCGAGCGGGCCAGCATGGGCGTCACGGGCGGCGACACTGGAAGGTCCATGCCGCCATCCTCGCCCATCAACCCGGGTTTGGTGTCACACTGGGGCTCAGACAGCCGGAGGTGCACCATGTCGTACGTCGTCGTGGTACTCGTCGAAGAACCTCTCGCCGACTGGGACGCCCGCCAGATCGTCGCGTTGCACGCCGAGGCTCCCGAACCGGTCCGCTATCACCTGCTCATTCCGGTCGAAGACGCTGCCAGCCGGGTCGAGTCGACCATCGGGTCGCTCGCCGCGAGCGAAGTCATGGGCACGGCTGCCATGTACGTCGACGAAGCCGACCTCGAGCGGGTGCACGAAGAGATCCGCGAAGCCAGCAGGCAGGCACTCGAACAATCGCTCAAGGCCTTCACCGCGCTCGGCGCCCAAGCCCAGGGCGAGGTGACCGCAAGCGACCCGCTCGAACGCCTGAGCGGGCTGGTCCATGAGTGCGGAGCCGCCGAGGTCATCATCCTCACCCGCCCCCACATCATCGCCGAACTGTTCCACGTCGACTGGACGAACCGGGCCCGGCGTAAACTCGAGGTCCCCGTGCTGCACCTGCTGGCTCGCAACGAGCCGGACTGGGAGACTGAGGCGGCACACGAAGACCACGAACCCCGCCCGGAGAACAACTCGACATGAGCGCAGCCATCGAGGTCGACGCCGGCTCACGCACCGTGAGGGTGTCCAACCCCGACAAGGTCTATTTTCCCGAGCGCGGCTTCACCAAGCGCGACGTCGTGGAGTACTTCCTCTCCGTCGGCGACGGCATTCTCGGTGCCTTGCGTGATCGGCCCACGACGCTCGAGCGCTGGCCCGGCGGTGTCTTCGAAGGCGCCAAGCTGTCCACCCGGCAGAACAACCGGGGCGATGCCTTCTACCAGAAGCGGGTTCCGAAAGGCGCCCCGCCCTGGGTCGAGACGGCGACCATCACCTTCCCCAGCGGGCGTACGGCCGACGAGGTCTGCCCGACCGAGCTCGCGGTCGTGGCGTGGGCGGCCAACCTCGGCACGTTGACGTTCCACCCGTGGCCGGTGCGCCGCACCGACGTCGATCATCCCGATCAGCTGCGGATCGATCTCGATCCGCAGTCCGGCACCGACTTCACCGACGCCGTCCGGGTGGCGCACGAGGCACGGGCGCTGTTACGCGAGAACGACCTCGACGGGTTCCCGAAGACCTCCGGCGGTCGCGGACTGCACCTGTACGTGCCGATCGAGCCCCGGTGGGACTTCGTCCAGGCCCGGCGGGCCGTCATCGCCTTCGGCCGCGAGCTGGCCCGGCGGATGCCCGACCTGGTGACGGTGGACTGGTGGAAGGAAGAGCGCGGCGAGCGCATCTTCATCGACTTCAATCAGATGGCCCGCGATCGCACCATCGCCTCGGCGTACTCGGTGCGCCCGAACCCTCGGGCCACGGTGTCCGCGCCGCTTCGCTGGGACGAGATCGACGACGCGCGCCCGGACGACTTCGACATCATGACGATGCCGGCCCGCTTCGCCGAGGTCGGCGACCTGCATGCTGCGGTGAACGACACGGCGTACTCCATCGAGGTGTTGCTCGAGATGGCCGCGCGCGACGAGCGCGATCACGGTCTCGGCGATATGCCGTACCCGCCCGACTACCCCAAGATGCCCGGCGAGCCCATGCGGGTCCAGCCCAGTCGGGCACGCAAGGTGACCAGCGACAACGGCTAGTCTCCCCGGCCGAGGTGCCGGTCGAGCCACGGGCCGATGACGCTCACCGGGTCCGCGCGCAGCTCGTCCACCGTGCCCGTCGCGACGATCCGGCCGCCCGCATCCCCGCCCTCCGGTCCCATGTCGATGATCCAGTCCGCATTGGCGACGAGGTCGAGGTCGTGCTCGACCACGATGACGGTGCCGCCCTGCTCGACGATCCGATCGAGCACGCCGACCAGCGTCGCCACGTCGCGCGGGTGCAGGCCGATGGTGGGCTCGTCGAACACGAACAGCGCGGTATCGTGCCGACGGCGCAGTTCGGTCGCCAGCCGCAGCCGCTGCGCCTCACCGCCGGACAGCGCAGGCGTCGGCTCGCCCAGGGTGAGGTACCCGAGCCCGACGTCCTCGAGTGTGGCGAGGATCCGCTGGAGTCTGCGCAGCGGAGCCGAGCGCCCGGTCACCTGCGCGTCGGGGCGCCGGCTCAGACGGGCGAACCAGTCGCGGGCATCGGTGACGGTCATGTGCAGCACGCCGGCGATGGACCTGCCGTCGACGACCGCCTCGAGCGTCTCCGGGTTGTACCGGTCGCCGTGACACTCCGGGCAGGTGACCGGGAGATCGGGCAGATACTGCAGGTCGAGCTCGAGCTCGCCGAGACCCTCGCAGACGGGGCACCGCCCCGCCGGGGTGTTGTACGAGAAGCGGCCCTTGTTCCAACCACGCTCACGGGCGAGGTCGGTGGTGGCGAAGAGCGTGCGGATCTCGTCGAATGCTCCCGAGTAGGTCGCCGGTGTCGAGCGGTCGTTCGCGCCGATCGGTGTGGCGTCGACGACCACGACCCGATCGATCCCTACAGGATCGATCGTGCGGACGTGCCGCGGGCGGGGCTGTGCCCTGATCTCGGCCAGAACGCCGGGGACGAGCGAGTCGAGCACGAGCGCTGTCTTACCCGCGCCCGATACTCCCGTCACGGCCGTCATCCGGTTCACCGGAAACTGTGCCGCGACGTCGTCCAGGTTGAACAGCTGCGAGACGTCGACGGCGACCACGCCGAGGTCGACGGAGGGAGCTCGGCGTTCGCGGACGACGATCTGCGCCGCGCCGGTGATGTACGGGCCGATGCGAGACTCCGGCAGCGCCGCCACCGCGGTCGGCGGTCCCTGGGCCACGAGCTGTCCGCCGTCGGCGCCCGCGTCCGGGCCGAGCTCGATGAGCTGCTCGGCCGAGTCGAGGATCTGGATGTCATGGTCGACGACGACGAGGGAATTGCCGTCGGCGACAAGTTCGAACAGCACCGTGATGAGGCCCTCGACCGCGGACGGATGCAGCCCGATCGACGGTTCGTCCAGGACGTAGAGCATGCCCGTCGTGCGGCGCATCGCGGTCGACTGCAGCTGGATGCGCTGACGCTCACCGGTCGAGAGCGTCTCCCCGGCTCGGTCGGGCGAGAGATAGCCCAGCCCCAGCGCAAGGAGTGGGCTCACCGCCTTCCGGAGCTCGCCGGCGAGGCGCCCGGCGGTGGGCGTCAGCGCTGGGGACGTCGCAGTCGCCTCCGTCTCGATGGCGTCGGCGAGCTCCGTGAGCCCCCGGAGCGGGGTGGCGAGAATCGCTGCGAGGTCGAGACCGGCGAGCCGCGACGTCAGCGCAGTTGGGGAAAGGCGGTTCCCTTGACACGTCGGGCATACCCGGCTGACGAGATACCGCTCGGCACCGGTCCTGCCGGACCCTGTCTCGTTGCCCGCCATCTTCCGCACGGAGTCGATCGCTGACTCGTACTCGGCGTTGAGCGGGAACGGCCGGCCGGTGCCGGACCGGATGACGATGTGCTTGCGCACCGGGTGCCCCGGACCGTCGATGACGAGACGCTGCTCGTCGGGCGTCAGGTCCCGCCACGGCACGTCGGTGCGCACGCCGAGCTCCGCCGCCACCAGCGGCATGTGCGAGCGGCCCAGCATGCGCCACGGGCCGATGGCGCCGTCGGTGAGCGACAGTGCATCGTCGACGACGAGCCGCTCACGGTCGACTTCCTTGGTCACGCCGAGGCCCTGGCAGGTGGGGCAGGCGCCGTGGGTGTTGAACGAGAACGACTCCGCCGACGGCAGCGGGGCGGTCTCGCCGCACGTCGGGCAGGTGATTCGCTCCGTGGCCCAGGTCTGCAGGTTCGGCCGCACCGCATGGCCGTTCGGGCACAGGTGCGTGCCGAGCCTGCTCATGGCTAGCCGCAGGACGGCGTTGACCTCGGTCATCGTGCCCACGGTGGATCGCGGCCCCGGCACCGGCGGGCGTTGCCGAAGCGCCAGCGCGGCCGGAAGGTAGTCGATCGAATCGACGTCCGGCGCCATCGCCTGGGTGATCCGGCGGCGGGCGAAGGTCGGTAGGCCGTCGAGGTAGCGGCGCGATCCTTCGGCATACAGGACGCCCATCGCGAGGGACGACTTGCCGGAGCCGGACACGCCGGTCAGCGCGACGAACCGGCCGAGCGGAACATCGAGGGCGAGATCGTTGAGATTGTTGACCCGGGCTCCGCGCACCTCGATGCTGGTAGGCGGCCCCCGGCGGTCATGCATACCGGTAACGGTAGTCGGCGAGCTTGTGTCGCCGCCGGTTCACGCACCACCACTGGTGGACGATGAGGCCATGTTCCGCAGGTCGCCGGGGTGCGCAATACGCGCGCGAACCGACTACCGTCGATCTCATGGGCTACGAGGTCGAGAAGAGCGACGCCGAATGGCGCGCCACACTGTCCGCCGAGGAATACCACGTCCTGCGCGAGGCCGGTACGGAACGGCCTGGTTCGAGCCCGCTCGAGCACGCTGACGACCAGCCGTACACGTACTCGTGCCGGGCCTGTGGGGCCGACCTGTTCGAAACGACGACGAAGTTCGACGCCCAGTGCGGGTGGCCGTCGTTCTACTCCCCCTTGGCCGAAGACCGCGTCGAATATCACGAAGATCGCAGCCTCGGCATGGCTCGTACCGAGGTCCGATGTGCCCGCTGCGGCTCGCATCTGGGTCACGTCTTCAAGGGCGAGGGGTTTCCCACGCCGACGGACCTGCGCTACTGCATCAACGGCATCGCGTTGAGCCGTCGTCCCGCCGAGCTCGGCACGTGACCGTCCGCTGTGCCGAGTGCGGCGGGTCCGGTGACTCGGCCGGGCACTGCCGAGTGCTGTTCGAACGCCTCCTCGCACTGGAGTTCTCCCACGTTGAGCCGTGGGGTCCGCTGCATGGGCTCACCGTCGCCGTTCACGCGCTGCAACATCCGGATCAGTTCGCTGCGACCGACCCGACCGGCTGGTGGACCAGCCTGCACGTGTACGTCGCGCACGGATTCGAGTCGGCTGCCCGGATGTGGGCCGGCGCGCCGGGCGGGAGCGGGGTGGCTCCGTTCACCGACACACCCCCGATGGCGCCCAAGCCCGCAGCGTTCACGGTGACCATCAGCGACGTCGCCGGCCCACAGCAGGATTTCCCGGCGTCCGGGCACGTTGAGCGAGTGGACCGGTGGGCGCGCGCCACTCACGCCGAGCTGATCGGTGTCTCGGCGTAAGCTGCGCCGCGTGGAGATTGATCGCACCATACATTCGGCCAGCTTCGGCGAGTTGGACGCCGCCACGTTGTATGCGTTGTTGAAGCTGCGCACGGATGTGTTCGTGGTCGAGCAAGGCGACCCGTACCCCGAGCTGGACGGGCGCGACACCGAACCCGGGACCGTGCACCTGTGGATGGCCCGCGGCTCCGACCTGATCGCCTACCTTCGCATTCTCGACGAGCCCGACGGGGCGGCCCGGATCGGCCGGGTCGTCGTCGCCGCCGACGCCCGCGGGAACGGCCTGGCCGGTGATCTGATGAGCGCCGCCCTGGACATGATCGGAAACCGCCGCTGCGTGCTCGAGGCGCAAACTCCGTTGACACAGTTCTACGCGCGCTACGGCTTCGTCCCCACCGGGCCGGAGTACGACGAAGGCGGCATCCGGCACATCCCGATGGCCCGAGATCGGTGACCGCTGACCTGGCGATGATCAGCATCGCCGCGGGACACGTGACGCTGACCGATCGGCGAACGCGGCGTCGGTGGGTGGCGGAGTTCGGAGCCTACGACATCGCCGCGGTCCAGGTGACTCAGGAGCTCTACGCCGCCGTCACCGGCTGTTGGCCGAGCACGATCCATGACCGGCGCCTGCCCGTGGTGAACGTGTCCTGGCCGGAAGCTGTCCGATTCTGCAACGCCGCTTCGCGGCGTGACGGTCTGCGCCCGGCGTATGCCCTGACCTCCGGGGACGAGGACGTCGTGTGGGACGTTGCGGCCGACGGCTATCGCCTGCCGACCGAGGCTGAATGGGAGTACGCGTGCCGTGCCGGTACGAGCCGCCCCCGCTACGGCCCGCTCGACGACATCGCCTGGTACCGCCACAACTCCAGTGAGCGGGTGCACGACGTCGGCGGCAAACGACCCAATGCGTGGGGCCTGTACGACACGCTCGGCAACGTGTGGGAATGGTGCTGGGACATCTACGACGCCGAAACCTACGGCTCGTATCGGGTCCTGCGCGGCGGCGGGTGGTTCGACGAGCACTGGAGCTGCCGGGCCGGAGTACGCCGGCGCAGCCATCCCACGTTCCAGATCGACGACGTCGGATTCCGCCTCGCCCGTTCGGTGGGGCACTGAACTGAGACGAAGCCCCGCCCACCCATCGTCCCCTGCAAGCCCATCCTGCTGTCGCAGTCAAGCCCTGGGCGGTTGCCCTGTTCAGTCCTAGCCGGTTGCCCAGTTAGGGCAATCGGTAGCCCTGCATTTCAAGCCCTTTCATCGCTTGATTTCGAACATGTGTGCGGTTGAATGGTGAGCAGTTGCATAGGCCGTACGCGGTTCTGGAGGTAGCGGTGGACGACGATGAGCATCAGCACGACAGTGAGAACGACGGCGAGTCGGGGCGCGATGACGATGAGAAGCGGCATGATGGTGAGTTCGCGGCGCAAGCAAGGCAACCACCCGGCCCGCTCCTGGCAGCCTGGCTGAGCGAGCTGAGTCTCGATGAGATCGAGACCCATGACCTGGTGCTCGCGGTCCAGGCCATTGACCGGCTCGTGGCTCATGTCGAGGCGTTGCAGGTGCAAGCGCTGGCCGAACTGTGCGAGCGCCCGGAATACGCGCGCTGTAGCTGCCCCGTCGACGTGCTGCACGAGCATCGCGCCATCGAACCCGCGGGTGACGAGGTGTCGCTGGCGTTGGCGTGGGCACCCGGGCGGGCCAAGAACCGCGTCGCGGCAGCAGTCGAGCTGGTCCACGATCTGCCCGACACCCTGACGGCGTTGACCTGCGGGCTGATCGATGCTGACAAGGCCCGCCTGATCGTCGAACGAACTCGCTGCTTGGGCGACGTGTCGCTGCGGCGCGAGGTCGAAGCACGGGTTCTGCCGATCGCCTCTCGCAAGACCCGGGCGCAACTGGACCGCGCAGTGCGCCGCGAGGTCATCGCCGCTGACCCCGACGCCGCTGAGCAGCGCCGTCGGACGGCGGCCGACCAACGCCGAGTGTCTCGGCCCGAACCGGCCGATCCCGGCGGCAACGACGGCATGGCGAGCATGAACCTGTGCGGCCCGGCCGAAGACCTCGCCGCGTTGTACACGGCTATCGACGCCGCCGCCCGCCGTGTTCGCGAGCAGGGCGACGAACGAAACCTCGACCAACTCCGCTTCGACACCTTGACCGGCCTCGGCTGGACCGGCCTCGACCTCGCCCACCTCGGCTGCTGCAATCCAGCCTGCACCGCCGTTGCCGCTACCACCGTTGCCGCCACCGACGACACCAGCGGCCGCGACACCACCAGCCCCGGCGCCACCAGCCCGAGCGCCACCGACACCGGCGCTGCCACCAGTCCCGGCGACCGCGACACCACCAGCCCCGGCGCCACCAGCCCGAGCGCGACCAGCACCGCCGCTGCCACCAGCTCCAACGACGCTCGCCATGGCGCTGACGGCACGAAGACCGCAGCGACCAGCGCCGATCGGCAGAGCGACGACGTCGCCTGGCTGGGGCGGCGGCATGGACGAGCGGCCGCCGTTGGTGTCACTGTCGCCGCATCGACCCTGTTCGGCGCAGACGAACAGCCGGGTTGGCTGGACGGGTTCGGACCCATCACCGCCGACGCCTCGCGGCGCATCAGCACCGAGGGCCCGTGGCGACGGCTCCTCACCGATCCTGTCACCCGCGAGCTGCTCGACTACGGGCGGACAACCTACGCGCCGCCGGCACGCCTGGCCGCGTTCGTCGCTGCACGCGACCGGACGTGTCGACTACCAACCTGCGAACACCCGGCCACTGCCGCGGACATCGACCACAAACAGCCGTTCAACCGCGGCGGAGCCACCAGCGCCGCCAACACGTGGGCGCTGCACGACGCTCACCACTTCGCCCGCACCCACCACGGCTACACCATTCACACCGATGCTCGGGGCATGACCTGGTGGACGACCCCCGCCGGCCTCCACTACGCCGTGGATCCCGAGATCATCGGCCCTGTCACCACGCCAAGCGCAGCAGCCGCCACATGCGTCGACGAACCAGCACCGTTCTGACGACGGCTGCGGTCTACGGCAACGCCGCCACCAGATCACCGGTCGACAGCCGCCGCCCGGTGTAGAAGGGAGTCTCCTCGCGCACATGCCTCCGTGTGACCGATCCCCGCAAGTGACGCATCAAGTCCACGATGCGGTGCAGTTCGTCAGCCTCGAAAGCCAGCATCCACTCGTAGTCACCGAGCGCGAACGACGCCACCGTGTTAGCCCGCACGTCCGGATATTCGCGCGCCATTTGCCCGTGCTCGGCGAGCATCGCGCGCCGCTCGCTGTCCGGCAGCAAGTACCACTCGTAGGAACGGACGAACGGATACACGCAGACATAGCCCCGCGGCTCCTCGTCGGCGAGGAAGGCCGGGATGTGGCTCTTGTTGAACTCCGCCGGCCGGTGCAGGGCCACCTGCGACCAGACGGGATCCATGCGCGATCCCAGCGCCGTCGAACGAAACCGCTGATAAGCGGTCTGCAGTTGCTCGATGTGCTCGCTGTGCCACCAGATCAGCACGTCGGCGTCGGCGCGCAGGCCCGAGACGTCGTACGTGCCTCGCACGACGACGTCCTTGCCGGCGAGCTCGGCGAACAGGTCATCGACCTCCGCGGCCATGGGCGCACGGTCTGCGGTGCCCAAGGGTTCACGCAGCCGGAAGACCGACCACATGGTGTAGCGGATCACCTGATTGAGCTCCCGGGCATTGACCCGAGGCGACGTTTCGCTCATGACCCGATCCTGACATGTTGCGCAGCCAGCTCGTCGACCACCCTGCGCGCTGCCGCTCGGGCGGAGGCCACGCACGCCGCCACGCCGACGCCGTCGTACAGCGCTCCGCAGACCGCAAGACCCGGTGTCGCGTCGACAGCCGCCCGAATCCGGGCCACCCGCTCGACATGGCCCACGGTGTACTGCGGTAACGCGCCACCCCAGCGCGTGACCCTCGAGTCGACGGGCGTGCCGGACAAGCCCGTCGCGTCACGCAGGTCAGCGAGTACTCCGGTCACCAGGTCCGCGTCGTCTCGTTGCAGCTCGGCGACCTGGCCGTGCCGGCCGATCGACGCCCGCAGCACCACGAGGTCACCGCTTGCCGCACCCAGCCACGGCCACTTCACCGACGAATACGTCACGGCCTTGACCAACCGGCCGTCCACGGGCGGCACCAGGAAACCCGACGTCGACGGCAGGGTCGGGAAGGCTGAGCGCGGCAGAGCCAGAGTGACGATGGCCATGCTGGCGGCTTCCACACCGGCCAATTCCGCCGCGGCGGCTGGGCACTCCGGGCGCAGCAGCCGAGCCGCCGGCGCGGCCGGAACGGCCATCACGACGGCGTCGACCTCGTCCACCTCCTGGCTGGGGACCGGACCGCTGACCACGCGCCATCCCTCGGCGCTGCGGTGCAGCTCGCGCACGGTCACTCCGGTGCGAAGCGTGGCCGCGCTGGCTGCTGCCACGGCGTCCGGGAGGCGCCCGACCCCGCCGCGCAGCCCGGCGAAGACCGGCCCGGCGACCGCGGGCGCGGCGGCGCGCACCGCTGCGACGGCGGCTCCCAGCGACCGATGCCGGCGCACCTGCTCCCCCAAGGCGGGCACGGTCGCATCCAGTGACAACTCATCGGCCCGCCCGGCGTACACCCCACCGAGCAGCGGCTCCACCAGGCGCTCAGCCACGGCCGGGCCGAATCGATCCCGGACCAGTCGCCCGATGGCGATGTCGCCGTCGATCGGCATGCCCGGCTCGTGTGCGTCGGCAGCGGCGCGAGCGATCTCGGCCTCGTCGAGCACCCCGCCGGTCGCCTCGGGTCGTTCCGGGACACCCATGACCGTGCCCGCGGGCAGAGCCGTCAGCTGGTCTCGCGTCCACAGCGCCGCTCCGACCCCAGCCGGGTGGACGGCGTCGTCACCCAGACCGACGGCCTGTGCCAGCTCCACCGCCTCGGGTCGTCGAGCCAGGAGCGACTCCGCGCCTTCGTCCACGGGCACACCGGCCACGTCCGACACCCGGAGGTGGCCGCCGATGGCCGACTTCTTCTCGTAGACGACGATGCGTGCGTCCTGCCCGAGGCCCTGACGGAGAAACCACGCCGCCGCCAGACCGCTGATACCGCCGCCGATCACGGCGACATTCGCTGGTGCGCCCGCTTCGTTGCTCACCCCACCAGGATGTCACGGCGTTGTGGCCGGATCGTGACCGGTCGCCGCGCAACCACGGCCCACCAGCACGCGTCTCACCTGCATTGAAGCCGGCCGGCCACGGAGCGGCATGATCAAGGAGGCATGATGCGACGAGCGACGACGCTGGGTGCGGCGACCGTCATGACCCTGTTGATGCTCACCGGATGCAGCAGTGGTGACAACGCCGCCTCCGGAAGGGGGGAGGCAGCCGCGCCCCGTGACGCCGACGGGGGCGGTGCCGCCGACGGGGGCGGTGCCGCCGACGGAGGCGGCGATGCCCAGGAGGAGGCCGGCACCGGCGGCCTCATCGAGCCGGCTGCCTTCACGGCGTCCGTCGGCGACATCATCTACACCGTCGATCTCACGATCCGCACCGGGAACGTCGCCGAGTCGGCGCGTACGGCTGCCGACATCGCCGCGGACTCCGGTGGCTTCGTCGCCGACGAGCAGGCCGACGATCACTCGGCGACCCTGACCCTGCGGGTGCCGTCGCAGGCTCACACCGAGATCGTCACGAAGCTCGAGGACCTGGGCGAGGTCACCGACCGCAACCGAACCGCCGAGGACGTCACCCAGGAAGTGGCCGACACGAAGTCGCGGATCGCCTCCCAGCGCGCGAGCATCGAGCGCATCCGGGCGCTGATGAACAAGGCGACCAACCTGGGCGACATCGTCGACATCGAGTCCGAACTGGCCGCACGCGAGGCCGACCTCGATGCCCTGCTGTCCCGCCAGCAGGAGCTGGCCGGCTTGACGTCGCTGGCCACGGTCACCGTGTCCCTGCTGGAGAAATCCGAGGACCCGCCCCAGCAGGACGACGACGATACCTACGGCGGCTTCCTGTCCGGGCTGGGCAGCGGCTGGAGCGCCTTCGTGGCGGCCGGTTCGGTCGCCCTGACCATCGCCGGTGCGCTGGTGCCGTTCGTCGTCCTCGCCCTGCTGGTCGGGATACCCGTCGTCGTGCTGGTGCGACGTCGCCGCGGATCCGGCTCCACTCCCCCGCCGGAGACCCCTCCGGCTCAGGCGCCAGCCGCCTGAACGCGGTCGACGACGCGCGCGAGCACATCCGGATCGGTGTCCGGCAGCACCCCGTGGCCGAGATTGAACACGTGGGCCGGTGCATTGCGCCCTTCGGCGATCACCCGGTCGACCTCGGCCTCGATCACCGACCAGTCGGCCCCGAGCAGGGCCGGGTCGAGGTTGCCCTGCACCGGCTTGCCGGGTACCCGTCTGGACGCCTCGTCCAACGGGAGCCGCCAGTCCACACCGACGACCTCCGCTCCGGCATCGCCCATGAGGCCCAGGAACTCCGAGGTGCCGACGCCGAAGTGAATCCGCGGGACGTCGGTGACCGCGCTGAGCACTTCGGTGCTGTGTGGCTGCACGAAACGTGCGTAGTCCGCTGCCGACAACGCCCCTGCCCACGAGTCGAACAGTTGAATCACACTGGCACCGGCGGCGATCTGAACCTGCAGGAACGTCGCCGAGATGCCGGCCACCCTGGACAACAGCTCGTGCCACAGGTCCGGGTCGCTGTGCATCATCGCCTTGGTGACCTGGTGGTGTTTCGACGGCCCGCCTTCTACCAGGTACGACGCCAGCGTGAACGGCGCGCCGGCGAAACCGATCAGCGGAGTGGCGCCCAACTCCTGGACGAGCGCCCGCACCGACTCGTCCACGAAGTCCACGTCATCGGGCTCGAGCGGGCGCAATTGCTCGAGGTCGTCACGGGAGCGGATGGGACGGGCGACCACCGGCCCCACGCCCGGTTTGATATCCACGTCCATCCCGATCGCCTTGAGTGGGACGACGATGTCGGAGTAGAACACGGCGGCGTCGACGCCGTAGCGCCGCACCGGCTGCAGGGTGATCTCGGTCACCATGTCCGGCCGCGCGCACGATTCCAGCATCGGCACGCCCTCACGGAGTCGGCGATATTCCGGGAGCGATCGCCCTGCCTGGCGCATGAACCACACCGGCGGGCGCTCGTCGCGGATCCCGCGGCAGGCACGGACGAATAGGCTGCTCGCGGCACCGGCCGCGTGGTCGTCGAAGGTCACGGTCACATCACCGATCGTCGCATGCCGGGCGTGCCTGCCTGACGCCACGGTCCATCCGGCCTAGTCTGCAGATTGTGGCAACGAGCACCGAAGGGGTACGCCCAGAGGTGCCGGCTGTCTTCGAGCACGCGGTGGAAACGTTGCACGCGGCGCAGTTCCGGGCCGAGATCCACCTCGAGGAGACCCCGGCGCCCAAGCGGCTCGCGCCTCATACGCACGCCCTGAGCGCGGACATCTTCGACGACAAGGCCGATGATGACCCCGTCGCTACGGGGCGGCTGGTGCTGCTGTACGACCCGGCTGGTCAAGAAGCCTGGCATGGGGAGTTCCGGCTGGTCACCTATGTGCGGGCCAGTCTGGAACCCGAGATGGGCAGCGATCCCCTGCTGCTGGCGGTGGGCTGGAGCTGGATGATCGACGCGCTGAACGCACGCTCGGCACCGTTCACCGCGGCCAGCGGCACCGTCACTCGGGTAGCCTCGGAGGGATTCGGCGGCATGGCCGGCGAGCTCGCCACTGCCGAGATCGAGATCCGCGCTTCGTGGACTCCTCTCGACAGTGAGCTGACGTCTCACGCGTTGGCTTGGGGCGACGCCCTCGGCACCGCCGCTGGGCTGATGCCGTTGCCCGCCGGAGTCGTAGCCCTGCCACAACCACGTACGAGGCCGAACCGTTGACGACTGACGAGTCCACGCCCCTGCTCGCCCCCCGAGACGGCCTTCCCAAGGTGGTCACCGAAGCCACTGAGCTGAAGCGGGTTGTCACCTCGTTCGCGGCCGCCGACGGACCGGTGGCCGTCGACGCCGAGCGGGCGTCGGGCTACCGCTATGGCCACCGTGCCTACCTCATCCAGCTTCGCCGTAACGGCGCTGGAACCGCCTTGATCGACCCGATCGCCGTTCCCGACCTGTCCGAGCTGGGCGCAGCGCTGGCCGATGCCGAGTGGGTCCTGCACGCGGCCTCCCAGGACCTCGCCTGCCTGGCCGACGTCGGCATGAGCCCGGTCACCTTGTTCGACACCGAACTGGCCGGGCGACTGCTCGGCCTGCCGCGGGTCGGCCTCGGGCCCCTGGTCGACAGCATTCTGGGCTACACCCTCGAGAAGGGGCACTCAGCCGCCGACTGGTCCACCCGTCCGCTGCCGGAGGAGTGGCTGCGTTACGCCGCACTCGACGTCGAGCTACTCATCGAGCTACGCGACGCGCTGGAGGAACAACTGCGCGCGGCGGGCAAGCTCGAGTGGGCACGCGAGGAGTTCGCGGCGCTGGCGCACACGAGTGCACCGCCGCCGCGTGCGGACCCATGGCGACGTACGTCCGGGCTCCATCGCGTCCGCGACCGTCGCAAGCTCGCCGCCGTGCGCAACCTGTGGTACGCCCGTGACGACCTCGCTCGGCAGCGAGACCTGTCACCGGGACGCGTCCTGCCTGACGCCGCGATCATCGACGCGGCGTTGACCATGCCTGCCTCACCCGAGGCGTTGGCGGCGATGCCCGTCTTCCGCGGGCGGGCGCAACGGCGCGAGATCGGGCGCTGGTTCGCCGCCATCGCCGAGGCCAAGAACGCCTCCGAGGCGGACCTGCCGTCCCAGACCGCGCCCTACGACGGTCCTCCCCCGCCGCGTTCGTGGGCCTCCCGCCAGCCTGACGCCGCCGTCCGGCTGGCCGCTGCCCGCGCCAGCGTCGTCGAAATCGCCGAGAAGCACACCCTGCCAGTGGAGAACCTCTTGGCCCCCGACACGCTGCGGCGCGCCGCGTGGGATCCGCCGGACCCGCCCACGGAGCAAGCTGTGGCCGAGGTGTTCCGGCAGCGTGGGGCGCGGGAGTGGCAGATCCGGCTCACTGCCGCCGCCGTCGCCGAAGCGTTCAGCGAACCGGCCGCGTGAGCTCAGCTGCCGGCGGCTGTCAGTGCGGGCTCGCGGAGCGATGGAACCGCTCGCGCGCCACGGTCCAGGCGTAGCGGTCGAACCTGCCGTCGTCACGGATGGCGTCGACGGCGTCGTAGGCCATCAGCAGCGCCTGGTCGATGTTGTCGAGCAAGAACAGGCCCTGCCGGCCCAGGGTGACGACTCGGCGGATCATCCGGGCCCACGTGTCGACGTCGCTGAAGTCGTTCTCGTAGCCGGCCCGGTAGATCGGATAGACCTGCCCGATGCGGCGGGTCTCGACGTGCGAGCGACGGACGCCCGGCAGGCCGGTCAACCCCAGCGTCTCGTCGACCAGATCGGCCAGTGACTCGTCGTCGAGGCCCCACACCTCGTCGGTCATGGCGCAAGGGATCTCCGCGCACAGCACCGAGCGGTCCGTGGGGTCGTCCGGATTGTCGCGGTAGTTCGTGGGCTCGGAAATGCGCACCACCGGGGTGCGTGGGTCGGGGATGTCGTGGGAGTCGTGCGGTGTCCACCGACCACCTTCGTGCACCACGTAGACCAGGAGCATCGCGCGATAGCGCAGCCGGGCCGACGACTCGATGGACGTCAGCGACGGCGCCGGCCGCGAGATACGGGCCAGCACCGGCAACGGCAGTGTCGAGAACACCAGGCCGCCGGTGATGACGTCGGAGTCCTGGGTGCTCACCTCGACCTCCTCCTCGGTCACGCGCACCCGGTCGACTTCGGCCTCGCAGCGGATCTCGACACCGGCGTCGGTGGCGGCCGAGGCCAGCGACTCCACGAGTTGTCCGAACCCGGTGCGTGGGTAGTAGTAGCCGCCAGGCTTGGCGGATTTCCCTCGCCCGCTGCGCACCATGGCTCGTCCGGCCACCCGCAGCGCCCCGAGCCGGGCCGTGTGCCGCCGGGCGTGCTCGGAGCTGATGCGATCGCCGGGCATGCCCCACTGCTTCTCGGCGAGCGGGCCGTAGACACGGTCGTAGATGGCACTGCCCACCCGGGAACGCACGACCGCGTCGTAGGTGTCGGACTCCGCCCGGCGGAACGCCGACAATGCGGAATCGCGAGCCACCCGGGCCAACAACGACGGAGGCAGTCGCCGGGCGACCTCGTCAGCGCGCAACGGCAGCGTCAGCCATTGCTCACCCATTCGGATCCGGCTGCTGCGCCGCCGATGCTGCAGGTCGCTACCGAGCAGGCCCTGCAGGTCCGACAGCAGGTGCGCCGGCGTGTTCGGGTCGAGCCGGTGCGAGCCTTGGTCGACGCGCACCCCAGCGACCTCGAACGAGGCAGCCAACCCGCCGACGTGGTCGGCGCGCTCGAGCAGCGCCACCTTCATGCCGCGTTGGGCAGCACGCCACGCGGCGGCGAGCCCGGCAGGCCCGGCACCGATGACGATCAGATCGTAAGAACCGCCCATGTGGCCGCTCAGCCTATCCCCTCGCCCTGGGTCGGTGTACTCCCGGTCCGTGTCCCGAGCACACGGTGCTCGGACGCGTCTGGCCGACCCGCTTCCCGTCCCCGGTTACCGACGAGTAGCATCGGTGCCACGATCCGCCCGAACCGATCGAGGAGGGCCAGGTGCCTCGTCCAGCAAGGCCTGTCCGTGACGTCGTCTTCGTCGACGGCGTACGTACGCCGTTCGGCAAGGCCGGACCCAACGGCATGTACCACGAGACTCGTGCCGACGATCTCGTCATCCACTGCATCCGCGAGCTGCTGCGCCGCAACCCGTCGCTGCCACCCGAACGCATCGACGACGTCGCCATCGCGGCCACGACGCAGATCGGCGACCAGGGCTTGACCATCGGGCGCAGCGCGGCGATCCTCGCCGGCCTGCCGCGCAGCGTCCCTGGCTTCGCGCTCGACCGGATGTGCGCCGGTGCGATGACCGCCGTCACCACGACCGCGGGCGGTATCGCCTTCGGTGCCTACGACGTCGTCCTGGCCGGTGGCGTCGAGCACATGGGGCGTCATCCGATGGGTGAGGGCGTCGACCCCAACCCACGGTTCCTGGCCGAGAAGCTCGTCGACCCCTCCGCGCTGGTCATGGGCAACACCGCTGAGAACCTGCACGACCGCTTCCCGCACCTGACCAAGCAGCGCGCCGACGCGTTCGCCGCGGCGAGCCAGGCCAAGCTGGCCAAAGCCTACGCCGACGGCCGCATCCAGCCCGATCTCGTCCCCGTGGCCACCCGCAGCACCGAATCCGGCTGGGGCCTGGCCACCGCCGACGAACCACCCCGGCCGGGCACCACGGTCGAAGACCTGGCCGGGCTGAAGACGCCGTTCCGCCCGCACGGCCGCGTCACCGCTGGTAACGCCGCCGGGCTCAACGACGGCGCCACCGCGGCCGTGCTCGCCGGGGCCGACGCGGCCGCCGACCTCGGGCTGCGGCCCAAGATGCGGCTGGTCACCTACGCCTTCGCCGGGGTCGAACCGGAGTTCATGGGCACCGGCCCGGTGCCCGCCACGGAGAAGGCCCTGGCCAAGGCCGGGCTGTCCATCGATGACATCGGCTTGTTCGAGATCAACGAGGCCTTCGCCGTCCAGGTGCTCGCCTTCCTCGACCACTTCGGCATCGCTGACGACGACCCGCGCGTCAACCCGTACGGCGGCGCCATCGCCGTCGGGCACCCGCTCGCGTCGTCCGGCGTGCGGCTGATGAACCAGCTGGCACGGCAGTTCGAGGAGCACCCCGAGGTCCGGTTCGGCATGACCACCATGTGTGTCGGCCTGGGCATGGGCGGCACGGTCATCTGGGAGAACCCGCACCACGCGGACTACGACGCCGAGGAGGCCACGGCTTGATGCCCGACATCGACTTCACCTCGCTGTTCCCCGACGAGGTCGTCACGAAGGCACATGTGCGCTTCGTCGAGTTGCCGCTCGGCGCGGGCCGCGCCGGGCTCATCACTCTCGACAACGGTCACGACCACACGAAGCCGAACACCCTGGGTCCTGCCTCCCTGCTCGAACTCGAGCGTGCCATCGACGCCGCGCATGCCGAGCCCGGCGTGGTCGCCGTCGCCGTCACCGGCAAGCCGTTCATCCTGGCTGCCGGTGCCGACCTCAACGGCATGTCCTTGATCACCCGGCGAGAGCAGGCCGTCGAACTGGGTCGGCTCGGTCACCGCGTGTTCGGCAAGCTCGGTTCCGGGCCGGTGCCCTCGTTCGGCTTCATCAACGGCATGGCCCTGGGCGGCGGCCTCGAAGTGGCGCTGAACTGCACCTACCGGACCGTGTCCACAGCGGCCCGCGGAATCGCGCTGCCCGAGGTGTTCCTCGGTCTCGTCCCGGGGTGGGGCGGCGCCTGGCTGTTGCCGAACCTGATCGGGCCTGACGCCGCGGTGAAGGTCATCATCGAGAACGCGCTGAACCAGAACCGGATGATGGACGGACCGGCGGTCGCCGAGCTCGGCATCGCCGATGTCGCCCTCGAACCGGCC
The DNA here is from genome assembly GCF_027324685.1 of Haloactinopolyspora sp. Taxonomy (NCBI): domain Bacteria; kingdom Bacillati; phylum Actinomycetota; class Actinomycetes; order Jiangellales; family Jiangellaceae; genus Haloactinopolyspora; species Haloactinopolyspora sp. The sequence goes on along the minus strand of NZ_DAHVSH010000024.1, from coordinate 20,227 downwards.
GACTACCTCGCGCAGTCGTTGTTGTGGGCCGCCCAGGTGATCCGGGGCGACGTGCAGGTGCAACGCCCCGAGGTGCCGCGTTCCGCCGAGGCGTGGGAGGCCGCCGTCGCCCGCGGGCGGGCCGTGGCCGACGGCCGGCTGCATGGCGCGGCCCCCGCGCCGTACCGCGCGCTGGAGCTCATCGCCGCTGCGCGCACCGCCAGTCGCGACGACGGGTTCGCCGCCGAAGACGAAGCCCTGGGCGACCTCGTGATGGGCGACGAGCTGCGGTCCGGGGTCTACGCCTTCGACCTCACGCAACGGCGCGCAAAGCGCCCGGCCGGTGCCCCGGACCCCAAGCTGGCCCGCCCGGTCACCAAGGTCGGCGTCGTCGGCGCCGGTCTCATGGCCAGTCAGCTGGCGCTGTTGTTCGCTCGGCGGCTCGAGGTTCCGGTCGTCCTGACCGACCTCGACGACGAGCGAGTGCGCGCCGGCGTGGACCGCGTACACGCCGAGATCGACAAGCTGCTGGGCAAGGCCCGCATCTCCGCCGACCACGCCAATCGCCTCAAGGGCCTGGTCACCGGGTCCACGGACATGGCGGTGTTCGCCGACGCCGACTTCGTCATCGAGGCCGTCTTCGAGGAGATGACGGTCAAACAGCAGGTCTTCGCCCAGCTCGAGGGGATCGTGGACCCCGCCTGTGTGCTGGCGACCAACACGTCGTCGCTGTCGGTCACCGAGATGGCGTCGAAGCTCAAGCATCCTGAGCGCGTCGTCGGCTTCCACTTCTTCAACCCGGTGGCCGTCCTGCCGCTGGTCGAGGTCATCCGGGCCGAGCGCACCGACGACGAGACCCTGGCGACGGCGTTCGCCGTGGGCAAGACGCTGAAGAAGTCGTGCGTGCTCGTGAAGGACGCGCCGGGCTTCGTGGTCAATCGCGTGCTCATTCGCTTGATGAGCGAAATCAACGCGGCCGCCGACGAGGGAACCCCGGTAGCGGTCGCCGACAACGCCCTCGCCCCACTCGGTCTGCCGATGTCGCCGTTCGTGCTGCTCCAGTTGGTAGGCCCGGCAGTGGCGCTACACGTCACCGAGACGCTGCACGAGGCGTTCCCCGACCGGTTCATCGTCTCGGAAAACCTGCGCCGGCTGGTCGAGGCGGGCAAGCCCGGCATCTGGTCCTGGGACGATCAGGGCAAGCCGTACCTCGACGACGACACGGCTGCGCTGTTCGAGCAGGGTGACGTGGAGCTGAGCGCCGAACAGGTGCACGACCGCGCGATGACCGCCGTCGCGCAGGAGATCCGGTTGATGCTCGATGAGCAGGTCGTGGCTGAGCCGCAGGACATCGACCTGTGCTTGCTGCTCGGCGCCGGCTGGCCGTTCCACCTCGGTGGCATCACGCCCTACCTCGACCGCACCGGGATCGCCGAGAAGGCGACCGGGCGGCGGTTCCTGCCGCGAGGCGTTGCCAGCCCGCCGGAGCCCTGAGCCGGCGCAGCGGCTCAGCTCGGCGCTGGAGCTTCGCCGCTCGGCGGTGGTGATTCGTCAGTGAGTTCCATGGCGCGGACCGTGCGTTTCCACGCCAGCACGGCCGACGTGATCGCCCCGCTGAGCGGCACCGCGAGGAACAGCCCCACCAGCCCGAACGCCGTGGCCGCCGCCGTGGTCAGCACGAGCACGACCAGCGGGTGGAAACTCAATGCCCGCGACATCAGCAGCGGCGCCAGCACGTTGCCCTCGATCTGCTGGACCACCAACACGATGCCCAGCGCCCACAGCGCGGTCCCGAATCCCCCGGAGAACAACGCCACCAGAACCGCGATCGCACCAGCCAGCGTCGCACCGATCAGCGGCACGTAGGCCATGAGGAAGGTCAGCGCGCCGATCGGGATGGCCAGCGGCACGCCGAGAATCAACAACCCGATGCCGATGAGCGCGCCGTCGACGAGCCCGGTCAGCGTGGACGCGTAGAACCAGTTGCCGACGGTCTTCATCGCCGCTCGGAACGAGGCGTCCGCCGGCGGCTGCTGCTCCGGGCGCAGCGCCCCGACGAACTGCTGCCACAACTTGTCGCCGCTGGTCAGGGCGAAGATCGCGAAGAACGTCGCCACCAGGATGACCGTGACCAGATTGCCGACCAGCGTCAACCCGGTCGCCGCCGCGCTGGTGACGTTACCGAGCAGGTCACCGAGTCTGGACTCGAACTCGTCCAGCAGATCCTGGACGTTCTGAGTGTCCAGACCGAACGGTCCGTCGGCGAGCCAGTCGTTGATCTCGTTCACCGACCCTGTGATGGCGGCCACCATGTCCGGCCACGAGTCCACGACCTCGGTGATCACGAAGACCACCAGCCCGGCGAAGAACGCCAGGAACAGCAGCACACACGCCAGCGCGGCCAGTACGGCCGGGACGCGCTTCGAGCGAAGCCAGCGCGCCAACGGCCACAGCAGCGCGGTCTCGGCGAAACCGAGCATGACCGCCACCGCGATGAACTGCACCTGTAACGCCAGCCAGATGCCGCCGGCGACAGCCAGGCCGATGAGAAGGAGGCGGCCGGCGATGATGGCTTCGTTGCGCAACCACTCCGGCGATTCACGCCGGCCCGCGCGGGTGGGCTCGCTCACGGACGGACCGTCGGAGAGTCGGTGGTGGCGTGCGCGCTGCCGTGGTCGAGGGCCGCGACGAACCCGGAGATCTCGCGGGCGAGGTCCTGTCCGGTCAAGCCGGCCTCGCCGAGGATGGCGTCGCGGCTGCCGTGCTCGAGGAAGCGTTGTGGGATACCGAACTCACGCACCGGCACGTCGATGCCCGCGTCTCGCAATGCCTGGGCGAACGCCGATCCCACGCCGCCGACCCGGCCGTTGTCCTCCACGGTGGCCACGAGCCGGTGCTGCCGCGCGAAATCGATCAGGGCGGGGTCGACCGGCTTGACCCAGCGCGGGTCGACGACCGTCACCCCGACACCCTGTGCGGCCAGCCTGTCGGCGGCATCGACACCGGCCGTGGCCATCGGCCCGACGGCCACGATCAGCACGTCGTCGGAGTCGGCCCGGGCCAGCACGTCGGTGGCACCGACGCGCTCGATCGCCTCGATGTCGCTCGCGACGGCACCTTTCGGGAAGCGCACCACCGTCGGCGCGTCGTGGACCTCGAGCGCCTCGCCGAACAATTCGATCAGGCGGCTACCGTCGCGCGGTGCGGCCAGTCGCAGGCCGGGAACCGGCTGCAACACCGACATGTCCCACATGCCGTTGTGCGACGGGCCCTCGCTGCCGGTGACACCGGCGCGGTCGAGCACGAACGTCACGCCGGCCTTGTGCAGGGCGCAGTCCATGAGCACCTGGTCGAACGCACGGTTCAGGAACGTGGAGTACACCGCGACCACGGGATGCAGGCCCATCATGGCCATGCCCGCCGCCGACGTCGTGGCGTGCTGTTCGGCGATGCCGACGTCGAAACAGCGGTCCGGGAAAGCCCGCGCGAACGCCTCGAGCCCGGTAGGCCCGAGCATCGCCGCGGTGATGGCCACGACGTCGGGCCGTTCCCGCCCGGCGGCCACCAGCGCGTCGCTGAACACGTTGGTCCACTGCCGCACCGGAGCGCCGGACGGGGCGCCGGTCAACGGGTCGAAGGCACCGGGGCTGTGCATCTGGTCAGCTTCGTCGCGGACGGCGGGGTCGTAGCCGTAGCCCTTCTGAGTGAGGCAATGCACCAGGACCGGCCCGCCGAACCGCTTCGCCTGCGTCAGCGCCTGCTCGACCGCCTCACGGTCGTGACCGTCGACCGGGCCGATGTACTTCAGGCCCAGGTCTTCGAACATGCCCTGTGGCGCGAGCAGATCCTTGAGCCCCTTCTTCACCCCGTGCAGCGCGTCGTACAGCGGCTGCCCGACGAGCGCCGTGCGCCCCAAAGTGCGCTTGACCACTTCCAGAGCCTGCTCGTACCGCGGGTCGGTTCGCAGCCCGGTCAGCCGACGCGCCAGGCCGCCGACCGTGGGCGCGTACGACCGGCCGTTGTCGTTGACCACCATGACCAGCGGCCGACGGTCGGGGCCGGTCTGCGGCGCATCGGCGATGTTGTTCAGCGCCTCCCAGGCCATCCCACCGGTCAGCGCGCCGTCCCCGATGACCGCGACCACCGTGCGGTCGCGCTCGCCGCGCACCGCCAGCGCCTTGGCCATCCCGTCGGCGTACGACAAGGCCGTGGAGGCGTGGGAGTTCTCGACCCAGTCGTGCTCGCTTTCGGCCTGGCACGGGTAGCCCGAGAGCCCGCCGGACTGCTTCAGCCGGTCGAACCCGTCCTGCCGGCCGGTCAGCATCTTGTGCACGTAGGCCTGGTGCCCGGTGTCGAAGATGATCGGGTCGCGGGGTGAATCGAAGACGCGATGCAAGGCGATGGTCAGCTCGACCACGCCGAGATTGGGGCCGAGATGGCCGCCGGTGCGTGAGACTGTCGTGATGAGCCGGTCGCGAATCTCGGCAGCCAGGGACACGAGCTCGGCATCAGAAAGACCACGCAGGTCGCGTGGGCTCGTGATGCGGTCGACCAATCCCACGCGATGCCTCCTCGTCCCACGTGTTCTCCACGGTCGAGTGTAGATGGCTGACCCGGATTGATCACATCCCAGGTCGGCCTCACCGACCGCGTGTTGAGCTCACCGGGTGCGCGCACTAGCCTTCGGCTGCCGGGTCGAGGGGTCGGCCCGGACGACGAAGTGAGGACGGAGCGGCGATCATGAGCCTCGGGCGTCGATGGGTCGGTGCGATCATCGGGGGCGCCGGCGCGTTCGTCTGCGCGGTGAGCGCCTATGTCAGCTGGTTCGGTGGCCACGCGCCGGTCGACTTGACCATCGCTCAGCTCGTCCGGACCGGCGAGGCCGGTGCCCCGTCGTCCTACTGGACGTCGCTGGCGGCGCCGTTGGCGATTCTGGGCGCGCTCGGGGTTCTGGGCGCGCTGATCCGCTCTCGATTCGTGCTGGGCCTGACGTGGTTGGGCGGCTTCACCGTCCTCGCGCTGTGGGGCATCATGCGGTTCATCGGCGCGGCGACCGACAGTGCGCCGGCGGACTCCGACGTCGGTTTCGGGGTCTGGCTGTGTGTCGCCGGGGTGCTGGCCGTGCTCGTCGGGATCATCGTCATGGGCCCGCGTCGCGAGGAGATCGAGGCGCCGTTGTCGGTGTTCGGCGACGACGACTCCTGGTGATCGCTCGCCGCGTGCATCGACGGCGGCTACCCTGATCACAAGGAATTTCGCCAGGGGGAGGCGGTTCCACCATGCCGACTCGTCGACGGATACTCGCAGCGACGCTGGCCGCGCTCGGCGCACTGGGCACCACCGCGGGCGCCTATCTGGACTGGTTCGGCGACCGGCCGGCGCACGAGCTTCCACTGGAGCGCCTGTACCAGTCCGACATCGCGAGCGGACCGGCGTCGTCGTACTGGAACTCGATGGCGCTGCCGCTGGCCGTCGTGGGTGCACTCGGGGTCCTGGGCGCGCTGCTGTTGTCGAGGTTCGTCCTCGTGCTCGCGTGGGTGATCGCCGTGGCCACATTGGTGACCTGGGCCGTCATGCAGACTGGTGACGACGCTGTCGACGCCGGGCTCGGCGACGTCCAGGTCGGCTTCTGGGTGTCCGCGGCGGCCTCGGTGGTCCTGCTGATCGGCATCGTCATGATGGGCCGGGACCGTGTTCGCGGTCCCGGCCCAGCTGAGCCGCGCGTGGATGACCCGACGTGATCAGAGCAGGCTGCGCAGCACGTACTGCATGATGCCGCCGTGGCGGTAGTAGTCGGCCTCCCCCGGCGTGTCGATGCGAACGACGGCGTCGAACTCGACGTCACCGTTGGCGCCGCCGGTGGCCTTGACGCGCACCGTCGTGGGCACTTCGCCGGAGTTCAGCGCCTCGATACCGGTGATGTCATAGGTCTCCTCACCGGTCAGCCCCAGCGAATCGGCGTTGTGCCCCTCGGGGAACTGAAGCGGCAGGACGCCCATGCCGATGAGGTTCGAGCGGTGAATGCGCTCGTAGGACGCCGCGATGACGGCCCGCACGCCCAGCAGTGCCGTGCCCTTGGCCGCCCAGTCCCGCGACGAGCCCGACCCGTACTCGTGGCCGGCCAGGACCACCAGCGGCGTGCCGGCCTCGGCGTAGGCGACCGAGGCGTCGTAGATCGTCGTGACCTCGCCCTCGCCGGCGAAATTGCGCGTGAAGCCGCCCTCGGTCCCCGGCGCGAGCTGGTTACGCAGGCGGATGTTCGCGAACGTGCCGCGAATCATCACTTCGTGGTTCCCGCGGCGCGAGCCGTAGGAGTTGAAGTCACGCCGCGCGACGCCGTGCGAGGACAGGTACTGCCCGGCCGGCGAGTCGGCCTTGATCGCACCCGCTGGGCTGATGTGGTCGGTGGTGACGGAGTCGCCGAGCTTCGCCAGCACCCGAGCCCCGGCGATGTCGCGCACCGGCTCCGGCTCGACCCCCATGCCGTCGAAGTACGGTGGGCGCCGCACGTAGGTCGACTCCGGGTCCCACGCGAACGTGTCGCCCTCCGGCGTCGGCAGGGCCTGCCACTGCTCGTCACCGGCGAAGACGTCGGCGTAGTCGCGCTTGAACATCTCGCTGGCGATCGCGGAGTCCACGACCTCCTCGATCTCCGCCGGCGAGGGCCACAGCTCGCTGAGGTACACCGGCGCACCCTGCGAGTCGGTGCCCAGCGGTTCGGTGGTGATGTCGAGGTCCATCGTCCCGGCGAGCGCGTAGGCCACCACCAGCGGCGGCGAGGCCAGGTAATTCATCTTGACGTCCGGGTTGATCCGCCCCTCGAAGTTCCGGTTTCCGGACAGCACCGACACGACCGCGAGATCGTTCTCGTTCACCGCAGCCGACACCTCACCGGGCAGCGGCCCGGAGTTGCCGATGCACGTCGTGCAGCCGTAGCCGACCAGGTGGAAGCCGAGCTTCTCCAGGTACGGCGTCAACCCGGCTCGCTCGTAGTAGTCCATGACGACCTTGGACCCCGGCGCGAGCGTGGTCTTGACCCACGGCTTGCGGTTCAGGCCGCGCTCGACCGCCTTCTTGGCCAGCAAGGCGGCGCCGACCATGACCGATGGGTTCGACGTGTTGGTGCAGCTGGTGATCGCCGCGATGACGACGGCGCCATGGTCCAGCTCGCACTCGGTGCCGTCGCCGAGCGTGACCCGCACCGGGGCGGAGGAACGCCCGTGCGCGCCGTTGGCCGCTGATTCCACCGCGTGGCCGCCCCCGTTGCCCAGCGCGACCGCGATGGGGTCGCTGGCCGGGAACGTGTCCTCGACGGCGTCGTCGAGTTCGTCCTCGGCCTCGTGGTCGACGTAGTCGCGCAGCGCGGTGCGGAACGACGACTTCGCGTCGCTGAGCGAGACGCGGTCTTGCGGCCGCTTCGGCCCGGCGATGGACGGAACCACGGTGCCGAGGTCGAGCTCGAGCGTCTCGGAGTAGTCGGGCACCACGTCCGGATCGTGCCAGAGGCCCTGCTCCTTGGCGTACGCCTCGACCAGGGCGACCTGCTCGTCGGATCGGCCGGTCAGGCGCAGGTATCGCACCGTCTCCTCGTCGATGGGGAACACCGCGATGGTCGAGCCGTACTCCGGGCTCATGTTGCCGATGGTGGCGCGGTTGGCCAGCGGGACCTCGGCGACGCCCGGCCCGTAGAACTCGACGAACTTGCCGACCACGCCGTGTTGGCGCAGCAACTCGGTGATGGTCAGCACCAGGTCGGTGGCGGTGGCGCCGTCAGGCAGGGAACCGGACAGCTTGAACCCGACCACGCGCGGAATGAGCATGCTGACCGGCTGGCCGAGCATGGCCGCTTCGGCCTCGATGCCACCGACTCCCCAGCCGACGACGCCGAGGCCGTTGACCATGGTGGTGTGGCTGTCGGTGCCCACGAGGGTGTCCGGGAAGGCCACGGTGGCATCGCCGTCCGGGCGCGTCATGATCGTCCGGGCGAGATGCTCGATGTTGACCTGGTGGACGATCCCGGTGCCGGGCGGCACCACCTTGAAATCGTCGAAGGCACCCTGGCCCCACCGCAGGAACTGGTACCGCTCCTTGTTGCGGCCGTACTCCAGCTCGACGTTGCGCACGAAGGCATCCGGCGCCCCGAACACGTCAGCGATCACCGAATGGTCGATGACCAGCTCGGCTGGTGCCAACGGGTTGATCCGCGCCGGGTCACCGCCGAGTTCGCTCATGGCCTCGCGCATCGTGGCGAGGTCGACGATGCACGGCACGCCGGTGAAGTCCTGCATCACCACCCGGCCCGGCGTGAACTGGATCTCGGTACTCGGCTGCGCTGCCGGATCCCAGTCGACCAGGGCCCGGACGTGCTCTGCGGTGATGTTGGCGCCGTCCTCGGTCCGGAGCTGGTTCTCCAGCAGGATCTTCAAGCTGTACGGCAGCCGGTCCACATCACCTGCGGCAGCGATCCGGTACATCTCGTACGACCGGTCCCCGACTCGCAGGGTGGTCTTGGCACCGAAGCTGTCCTTGCTGGCCACGTCAATCCCCAACCTCTCGTCCGCCGTACTGCGACCGTCGCCCGGCCGCTCGCCTTCGAACATCGTCGCGCACTCCGCCATCCGCGCCTGCGCTGAGGGTCACCTCACGGCCACGAATCGGATCCGCGAAACTGTCTTGATATCAAGATACACGGTCGTCGTCGCGCTCGCCGCCATGGGCACTCCGGCCCGCGTGATCACTCACGATCTCGATGCGGTAAAAGATGTCCTCCCGCTTGTCACACATCAACTCACAGCGGCACCTACAGGCCGTGCTGCAGCATTGATCGCCAAAGGAGATTTCATGCGTGTTCGGGTGCACGTCGGACTCGGCTCGAGACTCGCCGCCGTAGGTGCTCTGGTGTTGGCCGCGAGCGCCTGCGGGGGCGAGACGATTCAGTTCGAGGGGACGACGGTCGGCAACGCCGAGTCGGTCCTCATCGAGGCCGACGATGCCTTCGACGAGCTGACCGAGGCCGGGGTGAGCGCGGGAACCACCACGGTGGCCGAGGAATCTCGCTGCTACTTCCGCCGTACGGGCGAAGACGACATCGACACGTCGGTGTACTGCGGCCCGCTGCGCCAGCTCGGCGCCGCCGACGACGAGTCCTGGTATCCCATCGCCCTCGTCGAGGACGGCTCCAACGACGACGGGGTCCGCCTGGCCATCGAGCCGGACGACCAGCCCGCGCCCACCGCCATCAGCAGCGCCGAGCTGTTCCGGCCGGACGGAAACGAACCCGTCGCGGCGGACTCGCTCGACGAGCCTCAGGCTCCCGAGGCCCCGGCCGCGGACTTCGCCGTGTTCCTGCCTGAAGGCGACGCAGCGTCCCACCTCGAGTTCGAGGATCTCGACGAGGAGTATCGGCTCATCACCCCGGCCATGACGCTCACCGTGACAGCTGCGGCCACGACCGACGTCATCCCCCGCGAAGCCGTTGCCGCCCAGGACGATTCGTACGACGCCGAGTCCGAGTCCACCGACGGTGTGGACACGCCGTACTTCCGTCCGGTCGACGGCCAGCAGGTCGCGGCGTGGCAGGTGACCATCGGCCCGCCACCGGAAACCACCTCGGACACGGAGGCGTCGTACTTCAGCGACGGCGACGCCCGCAGCGCCACCACCGCGATCTCACTGGCCGCCGGGAGCCAACGTCTCAGCCTGCACGGCGCCGTGGGCGACGCCAGCGACGACGACGCCGCGACCTTCACCGTGGGGTGTTCGGAGGTGCCGTGCAGCGACATCGAACAACGCCAGCGCACCTTGCTCGCCTCGTTCGCCGACGATGCCGACCCGGCCCTGGTGGCGACCGTCGATGGATCCGACCAGGTGCTCTCACTCGAAGACGGCAGCCTGACCTCCGACGTCTCGCAGGTCGCCTACACCCGAGAGGCCCGTGTGCAGCAGGTGTCGACCACGTGGCCCACCACGACATTCACCATCCGCACCGAGGAGCAGCTCGACAAAGATCAGGAGTTCTATTGCTGCGAGGACGTGACGTACACGTTCGGCGGCGAGATCCAGCAGGTCTTCTTGACGCCCTTCGACTACGCGAAAGGTTGGGCGCCGGCCGGCCAGGCATGGTTGACCGTGCCGATCGCCAACCGGCCGGACGAGCTCGCCGACGGGTACGCCCGACTGAACATGGACGAGACGAAGTCCATGACGCTCACCATCGACGGCCAGTCTCTTTCTCCGCAGGCCGACGCCGGCCAGGAGGACTGGGTGGTCTTCCTGGTCGACGACACGTTCACCGAGGGAACGTTGACCTACAGCCCGGTGGGCAGCGCCAAGATCGACTCCAAGACCTACCCGGTCAAGACCGACAAGCCGCTGACGCTGGACATCACGATCCCCTGACCTGCGAAGCGACCTCGCCATTGGACGTACGCACCAGAATCCGGCCTCCGAGCAACGCGCCGATACCCGCCCACACCGTCGGCGCCGCCGCCCCGCCCAGCGCCACGATCGACAAGCCACCCGAGGCCGAAGCGACACCCAGCCAGGTAGCCGCCGGAGTGCACCGCACCTTTGCCGGTGCCTCCTGTTCACAGCGTCCCAACAGCGCCACCATCAGGGCCAGCACCAACGCCAGGACCGCCAGCCAGCCCGGGCGGGTCACCCACCACAACGCGCTCCCCGGTTGCGGCAGGCCGGCCTCGAGCGCGACCAACGCCGCGCTCACAACCACCAGAACCGAAACGTGCCAGACGTAGATCGTCATCGCCCTCGCACCGAGTCCGGCGACCACGGCCCACGGCAGCGGCCTCCGCAGCCACCGGCAGGCCGCCGGACGGACGAGTACGAGCGCGCCCGCCTGCCCGATGGTCACCAGCAGCAGGCACACGGACGGCGGCGCCATGTTCGACATCTGGCCTTCCAGCCCGATCATGCTGACCGGATACGGACCGGGCCCGGTCAGGAGGACCAGTACGCCCAGGGCGCCGGCCACGCATGCCCATGCGCCACCGTGCGACATCCGTTCGGTCCAGCCGTCGGCATACCAGAAGCCGAGTTGATGGACGAGCAACCAGACCAGTATGAAGTTCGCGAATCCCACATCAACGATCTCGCCCATACGCAGGACGTCCACCACGATCACCGCGGCACACAACCCGGCGGGAACGGCCATGGCCGCACGCTCGTGCCAACGCAACAGCACAGGGGTGGCCGCAGCGACGAGGAGGTAGATCGCCAGGAACCACAGGGGCGCCCCGACGAACCGCCCGGCCAGCGCAATCTGCTCGGACGGCGCGCCCAAGGCCCGGCCCGCGGTCAGCATCGCCGCAGCCCCCACGGTGAACACCAGCGCCGGGCGGGTCAGCCTGGCCAGTCGAGTACCGACGAACGCTGCGACACCCGCGCTCGCCCTCCGGCGCCACGCGACGGCGTTGGAAAACCCGCCTGCCAGGAAGAACAGCGGCATCACCTGCAAGGCCCACGTCGCCGGCTGCAGGGTCGGCACCACGTCCAGAATGTTGCGTGTGCTCACGCGCCCGTCCACGACCGCGACCGCAGCCATCAGCCAATGTCCCGCCACCACGACGAGCATGCTCAGCACCCGGGTGGCGTCCATGAACCGGTCTCGGCTCGGCGGGGTCGCCGCCTCCCACTCATGGACGCGCTGTCTCCATGCGGCCGGGCTCATTTCGCGGTCCCCGCCGCCCGGCAACCGGACCGAGTCGCCACCGTGACGCATGCCCGATGCAGCCGTCCGGCCAGCCTCGACCCGACACAGACCGTGAGAAGCAACACTCCAGCTGCCACGTACGGCAGCGGATTCTCGACGCCAGGAACGCCGTACCCTTGCCGCCAGGAGTTGATCCGCACCGCGTGTTCGCCGGCCCATGCCGCCGCACGGCATCCGGGCGAACCACCCAGGTCGGCACAGTGTGCCCGCAAATCGACGCCGAACTGGTCATCGATCGCCATCCGGGCCCATGGCCCCAGCTCGCCACCCCGGTCCGCTGCGTAACGCAACAGGTCATAGCCATAGTCGTGGAATCGGCAAGCACGATCGAAGTCGTAGCCCGCTGATCCGGCCGGTGACGAACAATTTCCGGCCGGATCGATCACGCGTACCCCGACACCGTCGAGGACCAACTCCGGCGTGTACCCCATGACCTCGGCGAAGTCCGGCGGCACGAGGTCGGCCCCGGTGCCATCGGCACGCCCGGTCGCCACCGCGACGGCGTGCGCAGCCGCCTGGTTCTCCGGGCCTGACGTCACCGGCGACACCTGCCCGGCCCCGGTCAGCGCGAGCGAGGCCAAGACGGCCGCCAAGACGATTCCGATGCGCTTCCACGACACCACGTCCACCTCCCGTCACCGGCCGATCCGGCGACGGGCAGGACGCTAGGAATCCGGATGTGACGATTCATCAGGCTGCGGAGCGGCGTTGAGCGTGGCGCTGCGGTATCGGCGGCAGCCAGTGGCTCACTCCGTGGAGCCAGAGCGAACCGCTACCACGGAACGACGCGGCGCGGGGCCCATGCCGCCTACGCTGTGCAGCGTGAACGGCGACTCTGACACTGGGTCGGGTGACCAGGTTGCGCGGCCGGTCGTACCCAGATCATGGCTGCCCTGGCTCGGTTCACTCGTGCTGTTCAGCCTCGGCCTGTTGACCGTGACCGAAGTGGTGGACGGCAGCATCGGCCCGGTGCTCGTCGCCGTCACGGCCATCCTGGGCGCGGCACCGTTCGGGCTCATCACCACCAGTCCGGCGACGGGATGGCTGCTGTCGGCAACCGGAGCCTTCGTCGTGTCACGATCCTTCGACATCGTCGACGCGGACCCGTGGCCGTGGCCGGTCGTCCACGGCTTGGTGCTGCTGGCGCTGCTGTTCGCGACAGCGTGGAATCCACCGCAGCGACTGCCGCGTGGGCCGCGCATCGGCGTCGTCCTCGTGGCCTGGCTGTCCACGGCGACCCTGTTCGCCATGTCGGTGCCACCTGACCTGATCGCGGGCTGGACCGTCGGCGTGACTGCGGTGACAGTTGCCGGCATGCTCGTGCGCGCCGCTGGCCTGATCGCCACGGCCGATGGCGCCGGGCCGCCGATTTCGCTCGCCGAGGTCAGAGTCAGGCTGCTCAGGGGCTTCCGGGTGGCTTTCGTCGACTGGGCGCCCTCTCCGCAAGCCGGGCCTGCCCTGGGCGAACGCCTGTTCCCGTCCTCCGCGTGGGTGGGACGAGCCCGAGCCCTCCTCCCGTGGCTGCTGGCTCTGGGGGTTTTCTGGATCGCGGTCGCTTCAGTGCACGAGACGCTTGTGGTCCACGACCTGGTTCTGCCGATCTTCGCTGCGCTCGTCGCCGCACCGGTGGCGATGAGCAGGCGATACGCGTTGCTCGGATGGCGGCTGGCGACCGTCCTCGCCGCCGTCGTCGCCGTCATCGGCACACCGAGCGGCGGACCCGACCCAGGGGCGTGGCCGGTCGTCTTCCAATGGGTCTGGCTCATCTCGACGTTCCTGGTCAGCGTCCGCCATGACCGCTGGACGACAGGTTGGGTGTGGGCCGTCACCGTGATGGTGATCTCCACCGGTGCCCCGGCGAACTCCGGCGTCGCCATCACCATGATCGTTGCCGCGACCGCCCTCACGATCATCGGCGACCTGGTCCGGTCGCGGCGACGGACCGGCCGCGAGCTCGAACGCCAGACGGAGCTCAGCGAGCTCGAGAAGGCCCGCCGGGCGGTACTCGAAGAACGCACCCGCATCGCACGCGACCTGCACGACGTCGTAGCGCATCACATGTCGATGATGGTGGTGCAGGCCGAGACCGCTCCATACCGCATCGCCGGCCTGTCGGGTCCGGCGCAGGCCGAGTTCGCCGCCATCAGCACGTCGGCTCGCGACGCCCTCAACGAGATTCGTAGTCTGCTCGGCGTGCTACGCAGCCACGACCACGCCGTCACACACACCCCGCAGCCGGGCCTGAGCCAGCTCGACGAGCTCGTCGAGGCCGCCTCGCGCTCCGGTGTCCCCGCTATCGTCACCACACACGGCCCGGTCGTACCGGTCGGTTTGGCGGTCAGCCAGTCCGCCTACCGGATCGTGCAGGAGTCCCTGGCCAACGCCGCCCGCCACGCCCCGGGCGCCGAAGTCACGGTGAGCGTCGGCTATGAGCCGGACATGCTGCGCATCCAGGTCGTCAACGGCGCTTCGGCGGTGCCGGTTGCTTGCACCGAGCCCGGGCATGGTCTGATCGGCATGCGTGAACGCGCGCACGTCGTCGGCGGCACGCTGACCGCCGAACCGCTGCCGGACGGCGGCTTCGAGGTACGCGCCGACCTTCCGCTCGAGATCGAGGAGCACGACCGGTGAGGGCAGCGTCCGATCCACCCACGCCCCCGGTCCGGGTGCTGATCGTCGACGACCAGGCGATGGTCCGGCAGGGTTTCGGCGCACTGCTGGCGGCTCAGACCGACATCGACGTCGTCGGGGATGCCGCCGACGGCGCCGCCGCAGTCGACGCCTCACGACGTCTCGAACCCGACGTCGTGCGCATGGACGTCCGGATGCCCGTGCTCGACGGGCTGGAAGCGACTCGCCGGATCCTGCGCGCACCCGGCCTGCGCCATCCCCGGGTGGTCATGCTGACCACGTTCGACCTCGACGACTATGTCTACGAGGCGTTGCGCGCCGGTGCCAGCGGATTCCTCCTCAAGGATGCCCCGGCCGCAGACCTGGTTCAGGCCGTACGCGTCGTGGCTGGCGGTGACGCACTACTGGCGCCCTCGGTGACTCGTACCCTGATCGCGGACTTCGCCCGGCGCCCCGACACCAACCGGCCGCGTCCGTCACAACTACGCGAGCTGACACCCCGCGAGACCGAGGTCCTCAAACTCATCGCCGCCGGATCGTCGAACTCGGAAATCGCCGACGCGCTCGTGCTGGCCGAACAGACCGTGAAGACACACGTGGGGCGCATCTTCACCAAGCTCGGCCTGCGCGACCGGGCGCAGGCCGTCGTGATCGCCTACGAGACCGGACTGGTGCAACCCGGGAGCTGAGCGTCACGCCGCCGGGATCTGGGGAGCGACTTCGGCAGCCACCAGCTCCAGGTGTTCGATGTCGGTGAGATCGAGCACCTGGAGGTACACCCGGTCCGCACCGGCCTCACTCAAGGCGCCGAGGCCGTCGACGACCTCCGCGACCGTGCCGGCCAGTCCGTTGGCGCGAAGCTCGCTGGGCTCGCGGCCGATGGCAGCCGCCCGGCGGGTGAACTCTGCCTCGTCGCGCCCGCACGCCAGGACCATCGCCACGGAGTAGTGAAGTTCGTCCGGGTTGCGCCCGATGTCCTCGCACGCCTTGCGCACGCGGGCGAACCGGTCGGCGATCTCCGCTTTCGGAGGGAAGGAGGCGTTGTACTCGGTGGCGTACCGCGCGGCCAGGGCTGGGGTACGGCGCGGGCCGTTGCCGCCGACGATCACCGGGACCTGAGGCTGAACCGGCTTGGGCAGAGCCGGGGAATCGGTGAGCGTGTAGTGCCGGCCCTCGAAGTTGAACCGCTCGCCCACCGGCGTGTTCCACAGTCCGGTGATGACGGCGAACTGCTCCTCGAGCAGGTCGAACCGGCGGTTCGGAAACGGGATGCCGTACGCCTGGTGCTCTTGTGCGTACCACCCGGCACCGAGTCCGAACTCGACCCGGCCACCGGACATCTGGTCGACTTGCGCCACCTGGATCGCCAGCGGACCCGGATACCGGAACGTCGCCGCTGAGACCAGCGTCCCGAGCCGGATACGCGAGGTCTCACGCGCCAGTCCCGCCAGGGTGACCCAAGCGTCCGTCGGCCCGGGCAATCCGTCGCTGGCGCCCATGGCCAGGTAGTGGTCGGACCGGAAGAAGGCGTCGAAGCCGAGTTCCTCGGTGGCCTTTGCCACGCGGAGGAGGTCGTCGTAGTGCGCGCCCTGCTGTGGTTCGGTGAAAATCCGCAACTGCATGCTCTTCAGCTTTCCATAGCCGCTCTTCACAGCCACCCGCGGCGCCGGAACACGGCGAACAACCCCCCACAGACCATCGCCATCAAGAAGAGCGCGAACGGGTAGCCCAAGCGCCAGTCGAGCTCGGGCATGTGGGTGAAGTTCATCCCGTAGATCGTGCCCACCAGTGTCGGCGCGAACAGGATCGCCGCCCATGCGGAGATCTTCTTGATCTCCTCGTTCTGCTCGAAGCTCGCCTCGGTGAGCGACTTCATCTCTTCGTTCTGCTGCTGGGTGACCAGCGTGGCGTTGACGGTCAGGATGTCCTGCAACACTTGCCGGAATCCGTCCACGCGCTCGGTCACCTCGGCGATGTGGTCGGCGACGTCGCGCAGGTAGCGCTGCAACTCCTCGTTGGTGCCGTACTTGACGAAACCGGCCTCGAGGCCTTGCATCACGGCGATGAGCGGGCGCGTGGCTCGCTGGAACTCGAGCACCTCACGAGACAACTCGTAGATACGTCGGGACACCCGGGGGTCGCGGCCGAACACTTCGGTCTCGATCTCGTCGACGTCGTTCTCCACGCCGGCGAGGACGGGAACGTAGCCGTCGACCACGGCGTCGAGGATCGCGTACAGGACGGCTTCGGGGCCTAGCCGCAGCAGCTGCGGATCGTCCTCCATCCGCCGCCGCACCCCCGAGAGGTCAGGGGCCGCACCATGGCGAACGGTGATGACGAAGCCGGGACCGACGAACAGGTGCAACTCGCCGAAGTCCACCTGCTCCGAAGCGTCGAGGTAGCGCGCGGCGCGCAACACGACGAACAGGGTTTCACCGTAACGTTCGAGCTTGGGGCGCTGATGCGCCTCCATCGCGTCCTCGATGGCCAGTTCGTGCAGGCCGAATTCCTCGGCCAGCGACATCAGCTCGGCATCGCTGGGCCGGAACAGCCCGATCCATGCCATCGCCTCGGCGTCTTCACGCAACTGCTGGTACGTGTCGGACAGCGAGCTCGGCGTACTGACCCGGCGCCCGTCGCGGTACAGCGCAGCGTCGACGATGCTCGAGGTGGCGTGGCCGGGATCGGTCTCCTCGGCCGACGTCTCACCGCCGGTGGAGTTCGTTGTCCCACGTGGATGCCGGCGCAACGCCGGACGGATGACGCGTAGTGCACGTGGACGACGCGGAGGCATGACGTGTTCTCCTAACGTCAGGAGCGGCAGCAGCTGTCTCAGACCGCGCAGGACAGCTCGCCGCCGGGCTTCACCTGCCCGTGGCTCGGCCGCCCTGCGGCGCAGGACTAGGAGGTTCGCTGCGCGTCACAGCTCCCACCTCCTTGCTCACGACCACCGTGCTACGCACCTCAGGATAGTCCACCGGCGCTGCGCGTGGCCGCCGGTCGGCGCAGATCGACCACCGCGATCAGCCAGGTCGCAGGATCGCCACGCACTCGACGTGGTGGGTCATCGGAAACAGGTCGAACGCGCGCACCGTGTCCAGCTGGTAGCCAAGCTCGCCGAACGTCGCGACGTCGCGCGCGAGCGCCGCCGGGTCACACGCGACGTAGGCCACCGCCCGCGGAGCCCGATCGACGATCGACCGCACGACCGGGGCCTTCGCGCCGGTCCGAGGTGGGTCGAGCACCACGATGTCGACCCGTCCGCTCAGTTCGCGCCGCTGCAGGACCCGGTCGACCCGTCCTTCGATCACCCGGACCCCGTCGCGCCAACGCAGGTTCCAGCGTGCGTCGGCGGCGGCCTGGCGCGAGCCTTCCACGGCGACGACGCTGCCGCTCGGGCCGACGTGGTCGGCCAGCACGCCGGCGAACAAGCCGACACCGCAGTACAAGTCGAACGCGCGCTCCCCTGCCACGGGACGCAGCCCGTCGAGCACGGCCTGCACCAACGTGTCGGGCGCGCCGGGATGGATCTGCCAGAACCCACTCCCGGTCACCTGCCACGTGCGCCCGGCTGCGGTCTCGGTGTGCCAGGTGGACCCGGAACCGGCCATGATCACATCGGCGGGCAGGTCCGGTAGCTTTCTCGCATCTGGCGCGGGCCCGTCTTCGGCCCCGGTGATCACGACCAACCGCTCGCCGCTTCCCGAGGCGATCGCCTCCACCGACGCCGCGCCCGGCCAGCGGTGGTGCTCCACCCCGATGGCGCGTACCTCGGGATGCGCGATCAGGCACTGCTCGATGGTGACGATGTCGTGCGAGCGGTGCCGCCGGAGCCCGGGCCGACCCTCGCTGTCGACGGCATAGGTCACCCGGGTTCGCCAGTCGAGCCCTTCGGCGTCGCCGGGAACCGCCTCGACCTCGATCTCGCGATCGAGGCCGGCGAGCCGGCTCAATTGCTCGGTGACCACCGCGGCCTTCATCCGCCGTTGCGCCGCCGGGGCCGCGTGCTGCCAGTCGCAACCCCCGCAGCCGCCCGGCGCGGCATACGGGCACGGTGCGACGACTCGGTCCGCAGATGCCTCGATGATCTCGATGGCGTCGGCGCGCCAGAAGCGGTCGTCCTCGCCGCCCTCGGTGACCCGGATACGAACCGTCTCGCCAGGCAGGGCATGCCGGACGAACACCGCTCGGCCTTCGTGACGGGCGACGCACGAGCCACCGTGGGCGACCGAGCCGATCTGCACGACCATTTCGTCCCCCGCCCGGGACCGCCCCCGTTCCCGACGCGGCGGGCGGCTCAGCTCGGCCTCCGGGGGGTCTCGGCCGACGACAGCAGCTGCCACGGCACCGTGGTCACCATGACGCCGGGAGTGAACAACAACCTGCTCTTGAGCCAGAACACACTCTGATTGTGCAGGATCTGCTCCCACCAGTGGCCAACGACATACTCCGGGATGTAGACCGTCACCACTTCCCGTGGGCTTTCGCGCCGGATGGCACGCACGTACTCCACCATCGGGCGCGCGATCTCGCGGTAGGGCGAGTCGAGCACCCGCAGCGGCACCGGTACGCCGCGACGGTCCCATTCGTCCAGCAAGGCCGCAGTCTCGTCCGCATCCACGTTGACGGTGACCGCCTCGAGGATGTCCGGGCGGGCCGCTCGCGCATACGCGATGGCGCGCACGGTCGGCTTGTGCAACCGGGACACCAGCACCACCGCATGTACCCGGGACGGCAGCAGCGATTCCGCCGGCCAGTCGTGCACGGTCAGCTCCGCGCTCACCTTGTCGTAGTGCCGGCGGATGCCGCGCATGAGCATGAACAACACCGGCATCGTCGCCAGCACCAGCCAGGCCCCGTGCGTGAACTTCGTGATCGTGACCACGATCAGCACCAGACCGGTCATCGTGGCGCCGAACGCATTGATGGCCCGGGAGCGCAGAACCGTACGGCGCGATGCCGTGCTCGGGGTGGCACCGGCGAGCACGCGGTTCCAGTGCCGCACCATGCCGGCCTGACCGAGCGTGAAGGCGGTGAACACGCCCACGATGTAGAGCTGGATCAGCCGCGTCACCGACGCGTCGAAGACGACCACCAACGAACCGGCGAGCACCCCCAGCACGATGATGCCGTTGCTGAAGGCCAGCCGGTCTCCCCGCGTGTGCAGCTGGCGCGGGGCGTAACGGTGCTGCGCCAGCGCCGCGCCGAGCAGCGGGAAGCCGTTGAACGCGGTGTTGGCGGCCAGGATCAGGATCAGCGCCGCCGCGCCCTGCACCACGTAGAACGCCACGGTGCCATCACCGAACACCGCGTCGCCGAGCTGCGAGATCACCGTGCGCTGCGGGTCCTGTTCGCAGTCGAACCCCTGCAGCGAACACGGATCCTCCACGTAGTGCACGTCGGCTATGACCGCCAGGGCCGTGATGCCCCCGAACATGGCCACGGACAGCGTGCCCATGATCGCCAGCGTCGTCGCTGCGTTCTTGGCCTTGGGCTTGCGAAAGGCCGGAACTCCGTTGGCGATCGCCTCCACGCCGGTCAGTGCGGTGCAGCCGGAGGCGAACGCGCGCAGGACCAACAGGGCGACGGCGACTCCACCCAGGTCGGCCATCTCCGCGGTGACGTCGTACTGGGCGGACTCGGCGACCGGCGCCTCACCGAACGCCGTCTGCATCAGTCCCCACACGATCAACGTGCCGATGGCGACCACGAACAGGTAGACCGGAATCGCGAAGGCCTTACCGCTCTCCTTCGTGCCCCGCAGATTGATCGTGGCCAGCAAGACGACCAGGCCGAGCGCGATCGGTATCCGCTGGCCCTGAAGCTCCGGCACGGCCGAGATCAAGTTGTCCACACCCGCCGAGATCGACACCGCCACGGTCAGCACGT
>NZ_DAHVSH010000018.1:0-22195 GCF_027324685.1 Haloactinopolyspora sp. | reverse complement strand
TCGGTGTTCATGGACGACGCCGTCGCCGCGCTGGCAACGTCGTGGCGGCGCTCGGGTCACCCGGTGCTGGCCGTCGACGTGCTGCCGACCCCGGTCGTCCGGATGGCCGACCCCGCGGCCACGCTCGCCGCGCGGGTCGTGATAGCCGAGCGAGACGAGCGGCTGCGCTCGCTGGCCGCCTCCGGGGTGCTGGTCACTTCGGCCGAGCCTGCTGCCCTCGCACTGAGCCTGACCCGCTTGCGCCGGGTCGCAGGGAGGGCGCGCCGATGACGACGGAATCGCGGGCCGAGGGCGCGCTGGGCCCCACCCTGCCATCGTGGGCCTTACGGGCGGGTATCGGCGTGGCCGGGTTCGGGACGGCGGCAGCGGCGTGCGCCTGGGCGTCAGCGTCGGTGTTCGTGTTGATTCTGCTGGCCGGGCTCGCCGTCGCCGCGGCTGGCCTGCCCGCCTCGCATTGGCCGTCGGTGCTGCTCGCGGTCTGCGCGGTGGTCGTCCTGGCCGGCGCTGACGGCATCACCGGCTGGACGGCAGGCACGATGTTCGGGATGCACGCCACGCACGTGCTGGCCGCGGTGGGCGCCGTCGTGCCGGTCGACGCCTCGGTCGAGCGCGCCGCGCTGCGGCCCTCGCTCGAGCGGTTCGTTCGGGTCCAGATGGGGGCTCAGCTGCTGGTGCTCTTCGCCTGGCTGCTCACTCGCGGCTGACCGACGACGGCGGCAACGGGAACCACCGAAGCGCCTCGAACTGCTCGGACATCCCCGTCGGTCCCTCGGCTTCCAACTCGTCCGGTCGTGACGCGAAGATCTCGCGAGCCTGCGCGAGATGCTCGGCCAGCACGTCCTCACCCAGCTGCTCGTGCCGGATGGCGTGCACCGGGCTCCCGAAGTCGTCATAGCGCAGCGCAGCAAGGCGCACCGGTGGTTGCGTCGCACCGTCGCGATGCCGCCACAGCGCGGTACGCGGGTCGAAGACGTACTCACTCAGCAATCGGTGCCCGTACCGGGCGATCAACTCGACCGCGTCGACGATGTAGTCACGCACGGTGTCGGAGATGAAGTAGTTGAAGTTCACCCTGGTCCAGCCGGGCTTGATGCCCTCGCAGCCGACGCTGACGACCTCGCCGAAGGCTTCGGAGGTCGCCGGGCCGACCGAGAGCAACCGGTGCCCGTACGGCCCGGCGCACGAGCAACCGCCCCGGGCCTGGATGCCGAACAGGTCGTTGAGCAACGCGACGACGAAGTTGTGGTGCAAGAATCTCGAGCCGGCGCGGATCCGGAAGGACACGATCGACAGCCGCGGTACGTCGTGGTCGCCGAGCACCTCGATGCCGGGCACGCTGTCCCAGCGCCGCACGGCATAGCGCCACAACTTCTCCTCGCGGGCCTGGATGAGATCGGTGCCCACGGCGTCTTTCAGCCCGAAGACGAGCCCGGCCCGGATCGACTCGACGATCGCCGGCGTGCCGCCTTCCTCGCGCGCGACCGGATCGGACAGGTACCGATGCCGGGTGGGGCTCACGAACTCGACGGTTCCGCCGCCAGGCACCGTCGGAACCCGGTTGAGCACCAGGTCGCGATGAACGACCAGGACGCCGGGGGTCTGTGGGCCGCCGACGAACTTGTGCGGGGACAGGAAGATCGCATCCTTGTGGTCGCCGGCTCCAGGCGCGCTCTCGCTCATCCGGATCGGGACGTACGGCCCCGCTGCGGCGTAGTCCCAGAACGACAGCGCACCGTAGCGATGCAGCAGGGCGGCGATCCGGTCGGTGTCGGTGAGGACGCCGGTGACGTTCGACGCAGCCGAGAAACTACCGATCCGGATCGAGCGGCCGGCGTACCGGTTGAGCAGCTCCTCCAACTGCGCCAGATCGATGTGACCGTCGGCGTCGGCGTCCAGGGCCACCACATCGGCGATCGATTCGCGCCACGGCAGTTCGTTGGAGTGATGCTCGTACGGGCCGACGAACACGACCGGTGGCGGTGAGGGCGGGTCGATGCTGACGCCGTGCCGCTCGGCCACGCCGGTGGGCAGCCGCAGCTCGAGGATGCCGATGAGCTTGTTGACCGCCGACGTGGCCCCGGATCCGGTGAAGATCACCAGGTGCTCGTCCGTCCCACCGACGGAGTCGCGGATGATCCGCCGGGCGTCCTCGCGCAGCAGCGTGGTCTGCAGTCCGGTGCCGGAGCTCTCGGTGTGCGTGTTCGCGTACAGCGGCAGAACCTGGCCCCGGATGAAGTCTTCGATGAAGTCGAGCGCCCGGCCCGACGCGGTGTAGTCGGCGTAGGTGACACGCCGGGCCCCGTACGGGCCGTGTAGCACCTCGCCCTCGCCGATGACACCGGTTCGGATGCGCTCGAGCAACGGCGTCGTCCCGACGTCGGCGGGCACCGCACCGTCGGGAGTCATCTCCCCGATCGCTGTGAAGATCATCGCGAGCCCCCTTCTCGCTGAGCCGCCGGGAAGCCCGGCAGCCGATGAGTTCCAGCATGCACCAGCTCACGCGCCGATGGCAGAAATCGGCGGGTCTGATTCGCCGATCAGTGCTCCGAGCGCAGTCGCCGCTAGGCCGGGCGGTACGCAAACCACCATCCGGATTGCGGTGGGTAGCCAGGGGATGAAAGTTTATTTACTCTTTGTCGACACGCGCTGCACCTCGACGAAGGGAATCGCATGTCCGACTTCGACGGCGGCCAGCAGGGCCGACGCCGCTTGCTCCCGATTCTCGGCGGAACCCATGGCGGCCGGAGCGCCATGACGTGCAAATATCGCTGCGCTAACGCGTGCTTCCACGAGGCACCCAACACCAGCGACAACGAGTACTTCGGCGACATGGTCGACACGGCGATGTCGCGCCGGGGGCTGTTGCGCACCGGCGCCGCGGCCGTCGTGGTGGCCGGAACCGGTGCGGCCTCGTCGGTGGGCGCGGTTGCGGCCGCCCCAGCTGCGCCGCAGGTCAGCAGGGCCAAGCCGCCCTCGTCCATCAAGCCCGAGCCGCCGGAATACGGCCGGCCGGTCAGCTTCACCGCGGTCGGCGACAACATGCTCGACGCCGTCGTCGTCCCCAACGGTTACGACTGGTCGGTCACCATCTCCTGGGGCGACCCGGTGGAGCCGGGAGCGCCGGAGTTCGACTTCGACAATCAGACCGCCGAAGCACAGCAACGGCAATTCGGCTACAACTGTGATTACGTTGCCGTGTTACCACTCGACCGAAATTTCGATCGAGCCTTGCTCTGGGTCAATCACGAGTACACCAACGAAGAACTCATGTTTCGCGGGTGGGCCGGGCCCGAATCAGCCACCGAGGAACAACTGCGGATCGCGATGGCGGCGCACGGCGGCTCCATTCTCGAGATCGAGAGGGTCGGCGACACCGGCGAATGGCGGCGCACGCGTCGCCCGCGCCGGCACAACCGCCGCATCCACACCGGCACCGAGTTCCACCTGACCGGTCCGGTCGCTGGCAGCGACCTCGTGCGCACCACGGCCGACCCGGACGGCACCACGGTCTACGGCATGCTCAACAACTGCGCCGGCGGCCTGACACCGTGGGGCACGATCCTGTCCGGAGAAGAGAACGTCCACCAGTACTTCGGTGCGAGCGCCGACATCACCGACGAGGAACGCGCCCGGCGGTACAGCCGCTACGGGTTGCGCACCGAGGCCGGCACCGAGCGCGGGTGGGAACGCGTCGATGAACGCTTCGACCTCGCCACCGAGCCCAACGAGCCGAACCGGTTCGGCTGGATCGTCGAGCTCGACCCGTTCGACCCGGCATCGACCCCACGTAAGCGCACGGCACTGGGGCGGTTCAAGCACGAGGGCGCGAACGTCTTCGTCGGCGCCGACGGCCGCGTGGCGGCCTACATGGGCGACGACGAGCGGTTCGAGTACGTCTACAAGTTCGTCTCGGCGAAGACGTACCGCGACGGCACCAGCCGGCGCGACCGTGAGCACAACATGACCCTGCTGGACGACGGTGACCTCTACGTCGCCCGGTTCACCGGCAACAGCCCGGAATTCCCCGACAGTCCGCCCGAGGACGGTCTGTTCGACGGCACCGGTGAGTGGCTCCCGCTCGTGGTCGACGGCCAGAGCCAGATCGACGGGATGAGCGTCGAGGAGGTCCTGACCTTCGCGCGGATCGCCGCCGACAAGGCGGGGGCGACGAAGATGGACCGTCCCGAGGATGTCGAGCCGCACCCGGTCACCGGCACGGTCTACATGTCGCTGACCAACAACACCGCACGGTCTCCCGAGCAGGTCGACGAGGCCAACCCACGCCCGGAGAACAAGTTCGGCCACGTCATCAGCGTGGACGAAGACAACGGCGACGTCGCGTCCACGACGTTCACGTGGCGCATCGTGATCGTGGCCGGTGACCCCGACGATCCGGAGACCTACTACGACGGCTTCGACAAGTCGCAGGTCAGCCAGATCTCTTGCCCCGACAACGTCGCCTTCGACCCGTCCGGGCGGTTGTGGCTGGCCACCGACGGCATGGGCGGCACGCTCAATGCGAACGACGGCATGTTCGTCATGCCCATCGAGGGCGAGGACAAGGGACACCTGCGCCGCTTCGTCTCGGTGCCGATCGGCGCGGAGTGCTGCGGCCCGTTCATCACTCCGGACGGACGGACGGCCACGGTGGCGGTGCAGCACCCCGGCGACGGCGACGGCGCCTCGCCGGAGAACCCGCTGTCTACCTTCCCCTACGGCGACCAGCCCAGGCCCTCGGTGATCACGATCTGGCGTACGTCGCCGACTGGCGGTCCGTACATCGGGGACTGACCCGACCAGGTGCGGCCGGCACACCACGTCCGCGGTGCCGGCCGCACCGCCCCGGCGCCGATCATCTCCGATCGACACGAGTGGCTCATCGGGTTGTCACCTGTTGTTCGTCCAGGTGCGGTGGTTCCCGTCGCCGTCGGATTCTTACCTTCATGGCACACCTGCCCAGACCGGAGGAATCCGCATGCCCGACATCGAGAGCGGCCCTGGCCGCCGACGCCTGCAGCTGCCGTTGCTCACCACGGGCCACGGCGGGCGCGCTGCCATGACGTGCAAGTACCGCTGTGGTGACGCGTGCTCGCACCCCGTACCGAACACCAGTGACAACGAGTACTTCGGCGACGTGGTCACCAAGGCGATGTCGCGCCGCGGGCTACTGCGCACCGGCGCCGCGGCCGCCGTCGTGGCCGGCGTCGGCGCGGCGATGCCGACGCCGGCGAGCGCCGCACCCGCACGTACCGCCGGTCCGAAACCGCCGCCTGGTATCCGGCCCACCCCACCGGAGTACGGCCGCCGCGTCGGCTTCACCGCGGTGGGTGACAACGTCGTGGACAACGTCGTGGTGCCCAACGGCTACGACTGGTCGGTGGTCATGGCGTGGGGCGACCCCGTGGAGCCGGGAGCACCGGAGTTCGACTTCGACAACCAGACGTCGGCGGCGCAACGAGGCCAGTTCGGTTACAACGCCGATTTCGTGGCCGTCCTGCCGCTGGACCGGAACTTCGAGCGCGCCCTGCTGTGGGTCAACCACGAGTACACCAACGAAGAGCTCATGTTCCGCGGGTGGGCCGGGCCCGAGTCGGCCAGCGAGGAACAGCTGCGGATCGCGATGGCCGCACACGGCGGCTCGATCGTGGAGATCGAGCGCGTCGGCGACACCGGGGAATGGCGGCGCGTCTCGCGTCCGCGGCGGCACAACCGCCGCCTCCACACCGCGACCGCGATGCGGCTGACCGGCGCCGCGGCGGGAAGCGATCTCCTGCGCACTTCAGCAGACCCTGGGGGCACCACGGTCCACGGCATGCTCAACAACTGCGCCGGCGGTGTGACCCCATGGGGAACGATCCTGTCCGCCGAGGAGAACTACAACCAGTATTTCGGCGCTTCGGCCGACATCACGGACCCGGTGGCGGTCGAGCGGCTCAGCCGGTACGGCATCCGCACGCAGGCCGGTACCCAGCGCGGGTGGGAACGTATCGACGAGCGCTTCGACCTCGCCGTCGAACCCAACGAGGTGAACCGGTTCGGCTGGATCGTCGAGATCGACCCCTACGACCCGCACTCCGTCCCGCGCAAGCACACCGCGCTGGGGCGGTTCAAGCACGAGGCGGCGGCCGTCTCGATCGCTGCTGACGGCCGCGTGGTGGCGTACATGGGTGACGACGAGCGCTTCGACTACGTCTACAAGTTCGTCTCGGCGAAGAAGTACCGCGACGGCACCAGCCGGCGCGACCGCGAGCACAACCTTCGCCTGCTCGAACAGGGCGATCTCTACGTGGCGCGGTTCACCGGCGACAGCCCGGAATTCCCGGACCGCCCGCCCGAGGACGGCCTGTTCGACGGCACCGGTGAGTGGCTCCCGCTCGTGGTCGACGGCCAGAGCAAGGTCGACGGCATGAGCGTCGAGGAGGTGCTGACGTTCACCCGGCTGGCCGCCGACACCGTCCACCCGACGAAGATGGACCGTCCCGAAGACGTCGAGCCGCACCCGGTCACCGGCACGGTCTACATCGCGCTGACCAACAACTCCCGGCGTACCCCGGCGGAGGTCGACGAGGCCAACCCCCGGCCGGACAACAAGTTCGGCCACGTCATCGGTGTCGACGAGGACGGCGGGGACGCGGCCGCGTTGACGTTCACCTGGCGGGTGGTGTTGATCGCCGGTGACCCCTCCGATCCGGAGACCTATTACGACGGCTTCGACAAGTCGCAGGTCAGCCAGATCTCCTGTCCTGACAACGTCGCCTTCGATCCGTCCGGGCGGTTGTGGCTGTCCACCGACGGCATGCCGGGGGCCAGCGGCGTCCACGACGGCATGTTCGTCATGCCGATCGAGGGCGCGGACAAGGGACACCTGCGCCGGTTCCTGTCGGTGCCGATCGGGGCGGAGTGCTGCGGGCCGTTCATCACCCCGGACGGGCGCACCGCGCTGATGGCCGTCCAGCACCCGGGCGACGGCGCCGGCGCCTCCCCGGAGAACCCGCTGTCCACCTTCCCCTACGGCGACCAGCCCAGGCCCTCGGTCGTCACGGTGTGGCGCACGTCCCCCACCGGCGGTCCGTACATCGGGGACTAGGCAACGGCCTCGGCGCTCACCGGTTCACCGACCCATGACGGGAGTGCCTCGATTCGGTGCACGCCGGCGCCGGTGCTCTTGGTGCAGCGCCGGCGCCGGCGTAGCGTCGACGTGTGGCCGGCTTCTCGTGCCGAAGGCGCGGCCGCATCGCCGGGCATGCGGAAGGACCTCATGTTCGTTCAGGTCATCGAGGGCGTCGTCGCCGACGAAGCGGCGGTTCACGCGGCGGTGGAACGCTGGCAGCGGGATGTCGCTCCCGGCGCCGACGGCTGGATCGGCGGGACTTACGGTGTGGCCGACGACGGCACCTTCGTCGGCGTGGTGCGCTTCGCGACCGAACGGCAGGCCCGCGCGAACGACGCTCGCCCGGAGCAGAGATCCCGGTGGCGCGAGTTCGAGGCGTTGTTCGCCGGTCCGGTCGTGATTCGTGGCTGCTCCGACGTCACTCTCCTGCTCGGCGGCGAGCCGGACCATGCCGGCTTCGTTCAGGTCATCGAAGGCCGGGTCCACGATCCGGCCCGGCTGCGCAGCGTCGTGGCCCGGTCTGCGCCATTGCTGTCGCGGCTGCGCCCGGACGTCCTCGGTGCGACCCTGGCGATCGACGCGCACGGCCGATTCACCGAGACCGTCGCGTTCACCACTCAGGCCGAAGCGCGAGCGGCCGAATCGCTTCAGCCGCCACCGGAGGCACGACGTCTCATCGACGCCGAGCTGGCGTTGATGGACGACATCAGGTATCTCGACCTGCCCCGGCCCTGGTTCGCCTCGCACCGATGACCTCGGATGTGAGACACTGCCAGGATGGCGGATAACGCTTTCCCGCAGGCGTCGGCACCGGCCACATCGAGGCGTCCGGCGTTCCCTGGCGGCACCGCCGTCAGCCACCTGACCGTCTACGACTGGCCCACGCCGGACGGTCTGGCCGGCGGCTCGCCGCACCTGCACACCGCGTCCGGCGAAGGCTACGTCGTGGTCGGCGGACGGGGTCGGCTGCAGACGCTGAGCAGCGCCGGCTTCGCCGAACATCGCCTGGAGCCCGGGGTCGTCCTGTGGTTCACGCCGGGCACGGTCCACCGGCTGGTCAACGAGGCGGGGCTCGAGATCATCGTCGTGATGCAAAACGCCGGACTGCCCGAGGCCGGCGACGCGGTGTTCACCTTCCCCGACGACGTTCTCGCCGATCCGCAGCGCTACTCCGAGGCCGCCGCCCTGCCCACCGGCGCG
Source organism: Haloactinopolyspora sp. (assembly GCF_027324685.1). Lineage (NCBI taxonomy): Bacteria > Bacillati > Actinomycetota > Actinomycetes > Jiangellales > Jiangellaceae > Haloactinopolyspora > Haloactinopolyspora sp. The sequence goes on along the minus strand of NZ_DAHVSH010000018.1, from coordinate 13,884 downwards.
GACGACGACACCATCGCCGCGGCCGCGCGCCGGCGCCGCGACCGCGCGATCGAGGGGTTCGGCGTGCTGCGGTCACGCGTGCAGACCCACGGCCCGGCCGCCCTGATGCAGTTGTACGACCGAGCGGGTGCACTGGTCGCCGACCGCGCACCCACCTGGCACGACATGTGGCGACGCAGCGTCAAGGCCCAGGTCGAGGCGACCGAGCAGGCGCTGGCCGATCTCTCCCGAGGCAGCGCGCCGCACTTGGCGGCGTCATCGGTCCACCCGGGCGAGCGGCGCGAAGCGACGTTCCGCTACGGCATGTGCGGCCGCTTGCGCACGTGGGACGTCACGGCTCACTGACCGCCCGGCCACGACTGGACATCGTGCTTCCGACCTGTAGTATGTGCTTTCGAAAAAGCACGTCCACCTGAGACATCAGCGCGGAGGCAGGTACCGATGCACATCATCCTCGTCCCGGGCCTCTGGCTCGATGGCTCCTCGTGGGACGCCGTCACCCCTCTCCTCGAAGACGCCGGCCACGACGTCCACCCCCTCACCCTGCCCGGCATGCACAGCAAGGAGGCCGACCGCTCAGCCATCACGCTGCGTGACCAGGTCGACGCCGTCGTTGCGGCGATCGACGCGGTGCCCGGAGACGGCGAGGACATCTTGCTCGTCGGCCACTCGATCGGTTGCGGCATCGCCCATGCCGCCCTGGATGCTCGCCCCGGTCGAGTCGCACGGATCGTGCACGTCGGCGGCTTTCCAGCACCGGCCGGAACGCCGATGCTCCCAGGCCTGCCGGCCACCAACGGCGAAGTACCCATGCCCGACTGGGCGGAAATGGGCGAAGAGGCGAACATCGTCGATTTCGACGAGGAGTCGCTGGCCCGGTTCTACGCCGAGGCCATCCCCGCACCTGAACGCGTACTCACCGATGCAGTCCAGCTGTCCGACGAACGCCGCTACGACGTTCCCGCCACGGCGGTGTGCCCCGAGTACACCGCGGCCGACCTGCGCGGCTGGATCGAGAGCAACGAGGGCCCGGTGAGCGAGATGGCCCGCATCCGCGACGTCGAGTACGTCGACCTGCCGGGCGGACACTGGCCGCAACTCACTCAGCCCGCCAAGCTCACCCAGATCATTCTCGACGCCGCTGCCTCCACCGAGCCCGCCTAGCCGGGGTTCTCGGCACGCCGACGATTCACGTCAGCCGACGGCGTCCCGCGAAACCCAGGTCGACGCGGTGGTACCACCCGAGGTCGTCCTCACCCTCCAGCCAGCACAGCAGCACATCCTGGCCGTCCAATCGAGACGGGAAGTCGATCAACAGCGGCGCGATCCCCTTCACGTCCGCCCGCGACTGCACGATCAACGAAACCAGCTCGTCGAGGCGGGCCTGTGCTGCCTTGAGCTCGGGAAGTCCTCCCAGCGCGCTCGGCGTACCGCCGTGGACGGCCGCGGCGAGCTCGGCGACGTCGGCCCGGACGGCGGTGAACTCGTCGATGACCGGTCGCAGGCGCGTGAGAGCGGCCCGGGCCTGGTCGAGACTGAAGGACTCCGTCATGTCGCCCACTGTCTCAAATCGTCCATGTTCGCGTTCATCCATGCGGCCGGACCCGCACGGCGACACCTCGATCATGGCGCGTAGGATCGTCGCCCGTGCCGGAACACTTCAGCGTCATCCCCGCTGCGTACCTGTTCTTCCGTCGCAACGACGAGGTTCTGCTGCAACGCCGCCAGAACACGGGCTACATGGACGGCTACTGGGCGGCCGCAGCGGCCGGGCATGTCGAGGCCGACGAATCCGTCCTCGACGCCGCATGCCGCGAGGCCGCTGAAGAACTCGACGTCGAAGTCGCCCCGGGCGATCTGACGGCCCTGACGACGATGCACCGCACCGAAGGCAATGGGCTGCCGATCGACGAGCGCGTGGACTTCTTCTTCGAGTGCCGCCGATGGGCCGGCACGCCGCGCCTCGTGGAGCCGGACAAGGCAGCGGACCTGCGATGGTTCCGGCTCGACGCGCTCCCCGACTCCGTCGTGCCGTACGAGCGCTACGTGCTCGATCGTCTGAAGCCCGGTGCCCTCGCGCCGGTGATCGCCTACGGCTTCGGCTCCCAGGACGGCCACACCGCGCCGGCCTGACTCATCGCGACAGGAGCACGCGCAGCGACTCCGCGGGCCCGGTGAAGCGATGACCGGTCACGCAATGGACGTCGACGTGCTCCACCATCCCGGACGTACTGAGCACGCGTCCACGCGGGCTCACCGTGGTGGGCAGCCCGCATTCCGGGCAGTCGAACAGCATGACGGACCTCACAAGTCTCTGATATCGAGACGAAACATCTCGTTTCGTGAACGATTGTGCCGAGATGCCTCTCGTGATCGCCAATGAGGCGGCCGTGACGCCGCTCACCCCGGGTCCACGACCCGACTGGTTCGACCGAACCCCTTGCGGTGACCGGCTGGGACGACTTTGCTGGGGGCATAATGCGCGCACCGGGATCTCAAGCGTCGTCGACGGCGCACCGTGGATCGCCGTCACAAGGAGGTGAAGCGCGCTGAGGCGCTGACCCGATGCGCACCGTCGGGCCGGTCGAGTGCTCTGGACCCGGCCCCTGGCGTACGCGGGAGTGCCCATGACCAGAATCAGCATGACGGTCGACGGCGTCACGTACGACGACGATGTCGAACCGCGGACCCTCCTCGTCCATCACTTACGCGAGCGGCTCGGCAAGGTTGGCACCGTCGTGGGGTGCGACACCACCAACTGCGGCTCGTGCACCGTGTTGCTCGGTGGACGCGGAGTGAAGAGCTGTTCCGTCCTCGCCGTGCAAGCCGACGGTATGGACGTCACCACCGTTGAAGGACTGGCCGGCGCCGACGGCGAACTGCATCCGGTTCAACGGGCTTTCCATGAGACCCACGCCCTGCAGTGCGGGTATTGCACGCCGGGAATGATCATGGCGGCGGTCGACCTGCTGTCGGAGAACCCCGACCCCACCGACGACGAGGTGCGCGAAGGGCTCGAAGGCAACCTCTGCCGCTGTACCGGCTACCAGAACATCGTCCAAGCGGTTCGCGACGCCGCGACGAGCATGCGCGCCGGCACCGCAGCGACCGTCGATGCGCCGGCACAGGCGTCGCCAGCAGCACAGACGCAGGGGGTGACGACGTGACCATCGCCGAAGAACGCCAGGCCGAAGTCGGTCGCGACCGTCGCCGCAAGGAAGATGCCCGGCTGATCACCGGCCGGACGATGTGGACCGACAATCTCGCCCTACCCGGCATGATGCACCTGGCCATCCTGCGCAGCCCGATGGCTCACGCGCGGATCACCCACATCGACGTCACGTCGGCGCGCGGGCTACCCGGGGTGTTCGACGTCTTCACCGGTCGCGACGTCGCCGACATGCAGGGACTGATGCCGTGTGTGTGGCCGGTGACCGAAGACACCGTCCTGCCCGACTATCCCCCGCTGGCCATCAACGAGGTCCGCCACACCGGAGAGCCGGTCGCGGTGGTCGCCGCCCGGGACGCCGCGTCCGCCCTCGATGCCCTCGAGGCCATCGACATCGATTACGACCCCCTACCCGTCGTTCTCGACATGGAGTCAGCGCTCGCCGACGGCTCGCCGCTGGTCCACGCCGACAAGGGCACGAACAAGTGCTACACCTGGGTGCTCGACTCCGCCGCCGCCGGCAGTGGTGGTGACGCAGCCCAAGCGGCAGCCGACGCGGAGGTCGTCGTCCGCCGCCGTTACATCCAGCAACGACTGATCCCGGCCTTCATGGAACCGCGCAGCGTCGTCGTCGACCCCACCGGCGAGCAGATCACCGTGTGGTCGGCCACGCAGGTTCCGCACATCCTGCGGCTGCTGCTGGCGATGTCCACCGGAGTCGCCGAACACAAGATCCGAGTGATCGCTCCGGACGTCGGCGGTGGATTCGGCGGCAAACTGCAGGTCACGCCGGAGGAGTTCATCGCCTTCGCTGCGGCGCGGCGGTCGGGCCGACCGGTGAAGTTCACCGAGACCCGCTCGGAAGCGATGCTGTCCGGACACCACGGTCGCGACCAGATCCAAGACGTGACGGTCTCGGCGACCCGCGACGGCACGGTCACCGGCATCTCGGTCGACCTCAAGGTGAACATGGGCGCCTATCTCGGCATCATCACGCCAGGCACGCCGCTGCTGGGCGCGTTCATGTACAACGGCATCTACCGGTTCCCGGCGTACCGTTTCGAGTGCACCGGCGTGTTCACGAACACGACCAAGACCGACGCGTACCGCGGCGCCGGCCGCCCGGAAGCGACATACGCGGTCGAGCGGATCATGGACGATCTCGCTGCCGAGTTGGGCATGGACCCGTTGGAGGTTCGCCGGCGGAACTGGATCGAGCACGACCAGTTCCCGTATGCCACAGCCGCGGGGTTGACCTACGACTCCGGCAACTACGCCGCAGCCACCGACCGTGCCATGGAGTTGTTCGGCTACGACGACCTGCGCCGCGAACAGCGCGAGCGTCGGGAGTCCGGCGACCCCGTCCAGCTGGGCATCGGCGTATCGACCTACACCGAGATGTGCGGGCTGGCGCCGTCGCGCATCCTCGGCCAATTGCGCTACGCCGCCGGCGGCTGGGAGAACGCCTCGGTGCGCATGCTGCCCACCGGCAAGGTCGAGGTCGTCACCGGCACGTCACCGCACGGTCAGGGCCACGAGACCGCTTGGAGCCAGATCGCAGCCGATCAGCTCGGGGTGCCGTTCGAGGACGTCGAGGTCCTGCACGGTGACACCCGCACCGCGCCCAAGGGCTTGGACACCTACGGGTCACGGTCGCTGGCCGTCGGCGGAATCGCCTTGGTCAACGCGTGCCGAAGGGTCGTCGACAAAGCCCGTCCGGTGGCTGCGCACCTGTTGGAATGCGACCCTGCGGACCTCGAGTTCGTCGACGGCGCCTTCCGCGTCAAAGGCACCCCCGGTGCGAGCAAGACCCTGGCCGACTGTGCCCTGGCCGTGTTCACCTCGCACGACCTGCCCGACGGCGTGGAATCCACGTTGGACGCCGAGGCCACCTACGATCCCGAGGACTTCTCGTATCCGCACGGCACACACCTGTGCGCGACCGAGGTGGACACCGAGACCGGGATGGTGAGCATCCGCTCCTATGTCGCCGTCGACGACGTCGGCACGGTGATCAATCCGCTGATCGTCGAGGGGCAGGTCCACGGCGGCGTGGCCCAGGGCATCGCCCAGGCGCTGTTCGAGGAAGCCGTGTACGACGAGGACGGCAACCTGCTCACCGGGACGTTCGTCGACTACACCATCCCGAGCTCGGCCGATCTGCCGACGTTCATCACCGACCGCACCGAGACACCGGCCCCGGGGCACCCACTCGGCGCCAAAGGCGTCGGCGAAGCCGGAACCATCGCCTCCACCCCGGCGGTGGTCAACGCCGTCGTGGACGCGTTGCGCCCGCTCGGCGTCTCCGACGTCCGCATGCCCTGCACCCCCGAGCGGGTGTGGCGCACCATCCAGGACGCTCGAAACGGCTCGTCACCTGCTCCCGAAGGGGGTGAGCGGCCATGATCCCGGCCGCATTCGACTACACGCGCCCCACTGACCTGGGCGCGGCCGTCCAAGCCCTGGCGGATGCCGGCGAGGACGCCAAGGTGATCGCGGGCGGGCAGAGCCTGATGCCGATGTTGCGGATGCGCTTCGCCGCTCCGACCATGCTGGTCGACCTCGGCGGTGTGGCCGAGCTGCGCGGCGTTCGCGACGACGGCGAGGCGTTGGTGATCGGCGCCATGACGACGCACGACGAGATCCTGCGCGATCCGTTGATCCAGCAACATGCGCCGTTGATCGCCCAAGCCACGGCTACCGTCGCTGACCGGCAGGTACGTCATCTCGGCACGTTCGGCGGGTCGCTCGCCCACGCGGACCCCGCCGGAGATCTGCCGAGCGTGGCGACGGCGCTGGAGGCCACGTTCGAGATCGCCGGAGCCGGCGGTCGCCGATCCGTACCCGCGTCGGAATTCTTCGTCGACTACCTCACCACGGTCCTCGAACCGGGTGAGGTGCTGACGTCGATCCGGGTGCCGAAACTGCCCGGATGGAGCACGCACTACGAGAAGTTCAGCCGGGTCGCCCAGGCCTGGGCGCTGGTCGGGGTTGCCGTGGCCGTACACCGCTCGAACGGCACCGTGGCCGACGCGCGTGTCGCGCTGACCAATATGGCCTCGAAGCCGGTGCGCGCTCGTGCAGTGGAGGACGCGTTGTCCGGCGCTTCGGCGACCGAGGAATCCCTGGCCAGTGCCTCGGCACACGCCGCGGACGACGCGGAGCCTTCGAGCGACCCGTGGGCCTCGGCGGACTATCGCAGGCACTTGGCGACCGTGCTCACTCGCCGAGCCCTGCACGCCGCTGGAGCCGCCTGACGATGCCGCCGAAACCGCACACCCCGACAAGGAGACGCTCATGCAGCTGGACCATCAGTTCACTGTGCCGGCGCCGGTCGACGAAGCCTGGCAGGTGCTGCTCGACGTCCCTCGTGTCGCGCCGTGCATGCCGGGTGCGACGCTCGACGAGTTCGACGGCGAGACGTTCACTGGCTCGGTGAAGGTCAAGCTGGGGCCGATCAACCTCCTGTATAAGGGGCAGGGCCGCTTCGTCGAGACCGACGAAGCGGCGCACCGTGTCGTGCTGGCGGCCTCGGGCAAAGAGAGCCGAGGTTCCGGCACCGCGGCCGCCACGGTCACCGCGGCGCTGGTGGCCGACGGTGACCACGCGACCAAGGTCGACGTCACCACAGAGTTGCGCATCACCGGCCGGCCGGCGCAGTTCGGCCGCGGGATGCTCAATGACGTGGGCGGGAAGTTGCTGGACCAGTTCGCCTCGTGCCTCGCGACGACGCTCGGCGAGACGAGCGCATCGCAGCAGGCGACGTCGGCGGAGCCGACGGAGTCCTCGGTGCCGCCGAATCGGATGCCGGCGCCGCATTCACCCGACGTCGGTGACGGCAGAAGCGCCGCAGGTCTCGAGTACGGCTCAGGCGATGCGGAGGTCGAACCGATCGATCTGCTGAAGGTGACCGGCGCCCAGACGATGCTGCGCCGCTATGGCCCGATGGTGGCCGCTGCGGGGGCACTCATGGTCGTCACGTGGCTGGTGGCGCGGCGTCGTCGCTGAGCTCTGACACCAACCGAGCCGGGCGGGTTCTCGAGTGTGACAGCACCTGAGAACCCGCCCGGCTCGAGCACGACACCGTCGGCGGCCCCGATCGGTGCCGGAGCGGCATCGTCACCCGGCTGGCTTTTCTCTCTATGATCACCATGCGGCGTTCGTCCGCCCGGAGGGGGTTGCCCATGTCCGACGATGTGATCTTCGTCGTCACGATCTTCGCCGCGGTCAGCTCCGGGGTGCTGGCGGGGCTGCTCTTCGCGTTCTCGAGCTTCGTCATGCGCGGCCTTCGCGCGCTGCCCGCGTCGCAGGGCATCGTCGCGATGCAGTCGATCAACGCCGCTGTCAACAATCCGGTGTTCATGGTCGCGTTCATCGGTACCGCCGTGGTCGACCTGATCGCCGTGATCGCGGCGTTCGTGCGCTGGGGCGAGCCGGAGGCGATCTATCTGCTGGTGGGCGGCCTGCTGTACATCGTCGGCGTGTTCGGCATGACCGTCGTCTACCATCAACCGCGCAACCTGGCGCTGGCCAGGGTGAGCCCGACGGCCGACGATGCCGACCGGACGTGGGAGCGCTACGCGGCGGACTGGACGACGTGGAACCACGTGCGCACCTTCGCCGGTGTCGCCGCGGCGGTGGTGCTCAGCGTGGCCCTCACCGTCGTCTGAGCCCCGACCACAGGAGAACCCATGTACAACCTGGACGTCGTGTTCGACTGCACGGACCCCGACGCAGTGTCGAGGTTCTGGCTGACCGCGCTCGAGGGTTACGACTATCCGGGAAGTGACCCGGACGGCCCCCCGGGTTGCCCACCGCCGGGTTTCACCACCTGGGAGGCGTGGGCTGATTCGATGGGCATTCCAGAAGACCAGCGCTACGGCACCCGGACGATCATCGACGTCGTCGGCAACCGGCCCGACATCTTCTTCATCGCCGTCCCTGAGGGCAAGCAGGTGAAGAACCGCCTCCACCTGGACATCAAGGCCACTCGCGACGTCGCGCCCGAGGACCGGCTGGCGCGCCAGGACGCCGAGGCCGAGCGGTTGGTGGCCGCCGGCGCCACGCTGCTGCGCCGCGTCCACGACCCCGACGGATCCCACCTGGTGTTGCAGGACGTGGAAGGCAACGAGTTCTGCATCACCTGAGGTGATCGCCGCTGGTGCGAAACTCCGCCCGAACTGGGTACGAAAATTCGCGCACCGCCGATGTCGAGAAGTGTCACGGCGCTCCGACGTCTCCGGTGACACCGCAAGCCGCCGGCGTCGGCGATGTCGTCGGCCCTCGGCACACCCACGGGAGGAAACACCATGTTCGCCAACAGCAAGGCCTTCAGCGGCTTCTCGGTCGACGATTCGGCCCGAGCCAAGGAGTTCTACGGCGAGGTGCTCGGCCTGGAGATCAGCGACATCCCGGAGATGCCGACCGAGGCCGGCGTGATGAACCTGAAGATCGCCGGCGACCGCGACGTTCTCGTCTACACCAAGCCCGACCACACCCCCGCGTCGTTCACGATCCTGAATTTTCCGGTCGACGACATCGAAGCGGCCGTGGACGAACTCACCCGGCGCGGGGTGCGATTCGAACATTATGTGGGCACCCCGATGGAAACCGACCAGAAAGGCATCTTCCGGGGCGGTGGTCCGTTGATCGCATGGTTCACCGATCCGGCCGGAAATGTCCTCTCGGTCCTCGAGTCGAACTGACCAGGTGGGCCCGACCACACACGCCGTCTTCGGAGAATGACATGAAATACATGCTGCTGATCTACGGCAACGAGACGACGTGGAACGAGCTGTACGGCGATGCCTTCGACGACGTCATGCGCGAGCACGAGGTGCTGGCCGCCGAGCTCGCGGCCTCCGATGAGTTCGTCGAGAGCCAGGGCCTCACGACACGTGGGGCGATGACCGTACGGGTGCGCGACGATACGGCCACCGTCACCGATGGGCCGTTCACGGAGGCCAAGGAGGTCTTGGCCGGCTACTACCTGGTGGACTGCGCCGATGCCGAACGTGCCGCCGACATCGCTGCCCGGATCCCCGAAGCCCGCTTCGACCTCGTCGAGGTACGCCGGGTCATGGACCCTTCGGAGTTCGGCACCTGACCGCGCTGTCAGACCAGCCGGAACTCCACCACGACGGGATCAGGCCCGTTCGGGTCGCGGTCGGCAGACGCTTCGACGATCGGTTTCAGCGTCCGCCAGGCCCGCGGGTGCTCGAGGGCGTAGCGCTCCAGCACGCCGCGCGCCTCGGCGACGCCCAGCCGCCGGGCGCGGGCGGGCCGCCGATAACGCCATCCCACCGAGATTCGCACGTTCGGGTCGGCCATGACGTTCTGGAACCACTGCGCCTGGGTGCCGAACCCGGAGACGACGACGTACACACCCGGCTCCGGACGCTCGGCCGCCTCTACCACGGCGTAACGCGCCTGGCCGGAGCGCCGCCCGATGTGCTCGAGCAGCAACACCCTGGTGCCGAGGAGCACACCCAGCCGCGCCCGGTACATCCAGATGGGCGCGCGGGCCAGCCTTCGCCGTTGTAAGAGCCGTTCGACGAGAGTCGGTCGTGTCGACATCGCCGACACCATACTGCTGACCCGGCCGACCCCTCAGCGCGCCGGCCGGGTCGACATCACGCTCAGACCTTCTCGCGAGACCCGCCCTTGAGCCAGCTCAGCGGCCAACTCCTACGCGCCTTGCTGACGCGCCGTCGCCTGTGCCTACCCTTCATCGAACCCTCCCTTGGGGTCGGACAGCCTCCGGCCAGCCGCAGATGGGCCGCTCAGAAGCCCTGTGGTGCCGTCGATGCAGCTCTGGATGACGGCGGTATTCAGGTGTGCGTAACGCCATGACTAGCGATATGACATCTGATCAAGGGAAGCGGGATTCGCGCACGAACTCACAACCGGTCTCTTGCATCGCGTTTGACACCGACACGAACTTTCGATGAGCGAGCATGACTGGAAAGTTACTCACTGTCAGTCATAAATTCAAGACTGGATTGAAAATGACTTCTGGATTACGTTTATCTCACGGTGTCACCGGAAGAAGTGGCTGGCGACTCGAGGGCGACGAAGGGAGGACGGTGATGACGGTTCCCGACGTGCTCCGGGCGATGGTGATCACCATCCTCGTCGCCGCGGCCGCGTACTCCGCCGGACGATTGCTGGTGAACGTCGCCCCTCACAGCAGGCTCGCACCAGAGCGCACCCGCGCCGGGCGCACCTCCGACCTCATGCACGTGGTGACCGGCTGCGCGCTCGCAGCACTCCTCCTTCCCCACGGCCACACCAGGTCGCTCATCCTGTGCACCGCCGGCGCCGTGGCGTTCGGCATACTCGCCGCCAGGTTCATCGTCACGCTGCGTCACGAAGGCGTCACCAGCCGTGCCGGCACCGACCGGCACGGCGGACACCATGGTTACAACCTGCACCATCTCATCGCCTGCGCCGCGATGATCTACCTGTTCCTCACTGCTCCGATCACCGGCGGCCCGGGCGCGTTCAGCGCCGACACGCCTGCCGTCCAACCCGGCGCGACGTCCCTGACCGGCGTGAATTGGCTGTTCGGCATGTACTTTCTGGTCGCTGCGACCTCGCTGGGCTTTCGCGTCGCCGAGCCGGCTGTTCGCGTGACGCATCGCCTGGCAGTGCCGGTGGGCGTCGGAGGCCCGATCGCTCGCCCGCCCGCCGTCCGGCCGGCAACAGGACTGTTGACGTCGCGGGCGGGTGCGTGTGTCAGCGAGGTCGCCATGAGTGTGGGACTGGCGTTCGCCTTCCTGACCTGACACGCGGCCGCGCCCCACCTTTCGTCACACCACTAGGCGTTCTGCCGCATCACGAAGCGTGCACGCCTAGTGCCCTGGGTATTTGCCTGGTGAACATGATCATTTAAGCCCGTGTTGGGCGATGGGCGACTTTGCGATATTCCGACAAAGCTGTACACGACTCCCTTATGACTGTATGTTGAGCGCTTCGTCACAGACGTGACAACATGCCGATCGAGGAGGAGTGGCATGAGGAAACCCTTAGCCCCAACTCTGCTGGCCGCATTCGCGCTGGCCGTGACGGGAGGCGCAGCCGCCCCCGCCGTGGCCGGGACGCCGAGCATCGACACCGCAGATGCCGTCGTCGCCAGCGCCGACCAAGCGACCACCGCCGCCGAACACCGAGCGGTGACGTCGTATTGGACCCCCGAACGCATGGAAGCCGCCATCCCCGCGGACGTTCGCATGAGCCCGGACGGTGACGTCACCACGGGTGCTGCGCCCACCGCCGCGGATGACATGGTGGCCCAAGCCGACCCCGAGAACCCGCAGCCGGAGCTCGGCAAGGTCTTCTTCACCCTCGGCGGCCAGGACTACGTCTGCTCGGGCACGGCCACCACGAGCCAAAACAGCTCCGTCGTGACCACGGCCGGACACTGCGTCCACGAAGGCGCCGGCGGATCGTTCGCCACGAACTTCACCTTCGTGCCCGCCTACGAGAACGGCTCGGCCCCGCACGGTGAATGGTCCGCGGCCACGCTGTACACCTCCAGCGGCTGGGCGGACAGCGGTGACTTCACCGTCGACGTCGGCTTCGCGGTGATGAACGACTCCGGTGGCCAGAGCCTGACCGACGCGGTCGGCTCGTACCCGATCGCCTTCGACCAGTCCCGCGGGTTGAGCTACACCTCGTTCGGATACCCGGCGGGCAGCCCCTTCGACGGGCAACTGCTGTACTCCTGCTCCGCCACCGCACACGATGACCCGCAGGGTTCCACCACCCAGGGCATCGCCTGCGACATGACCGGCGGCTCCTCCGGTGGTGGATGGATCACCGGCGGGCAGCTCAACTCCGTCAACAGCTACAAGTACACCAACGACTCGAGCACGATGTACGGGCCGTACTTCGGCTCGGCGGCGCAAGCGGTGTACGACGCCGCGGCCACGTCCTGATCGACATCTCCGCACCTCTCTGACCCCTCGCCGGCAGGCCCACTCACACCGACGCCTCGGGCCTGCCGGCGAGGTATCTCTGCACCGTGGGCCCCACCCACGCCACGAGCTCCGCGCGACTCATCGCCACGACCGGATCGAAACGCAGCACGTAGCGGGCCAGCGCGAGCCCGAGAATCTGACTCGCCGCCAAGGCGGCTCGCTGCCCGCCGTCGTCCCGCTCGCCGAGGAACTCGTCAGTCACCGGCCGTAGCTGCTCGGCGAAGATCGCGCGCATCCGGTGCGCCGCCTCGGCGTTCGTCACCGCCGAGCGCAGCAACACCATCAGGGCTTCGTCACCCTCCCAGCGGTCGAGAAAATGCTCGACGAGCCGGGCCCCCACGTCGTCGCGGTCCAGCCCCGCCAGCCGCGGCAGTTGCAGGTCGAACTCTGCCGCCGCCGCGAAGAGCTTCTCCTTGTTGCCGAAATAGCGCATGACCATCGACGGGTCGATCGCCGCGTCCGCTGCGATGGACCGGATCGTCGCGCGCTCATACCCGTCGACGGCGAATCGCTCGCGTGCCGCCGCGAGGATCGTCGCCTTGGTCTGTTCCGAGGATCTTCGCACGGCACCGACTGTAGGCCAACAAGCGTTTGCCAACAAGTGTTGCCTTCGCCGAGGAGTCGGCGTACATTGATGCCAACAAGCGTTGACCAACAGTTGCCGACAGGAGTCGCCATGTCCGCCAGCACGCTTCCCACCAGTACGAGCGTCCTGGTCGTTGGTGCCGGGCCGACCGGACTGACCGTCGCCATCGCGCTCGCGCTGCGTGGGCACGACATCACGGTCGTCGACGACCAGGCCGCCGGGGCCAACACGTCCCGGGCCGCCGTCGTGCACGCCCACACGCTCGAGGCCCTGGAGCCCCTCGGCGTGTCGAACCGGCTGGTCGAGCGCGGCGTACACGCGCCCCGCTTCACCATCCGGGACCGTGATCGTGTCCTCGTCCCGGTGCCATTCGGGCAGCTGCCCACGGCCTACCCGTACACGCTGATGATCTCTCAAGCCGAGACCGAGGCCATCTTGCTCCAACGGCTGGCCGAGCTCGGCGGCACCGTGGTCCGTCCGGCGACCGTCGCCGGTCTGGATCAAGACGCCGACGGCGTCACCGTGACGTTCGCCGACGGTGCACAGGTGCGCGCCGACTACGTGATCGGCGCCGACGGGATGCACAGCACGGTGCGCGATCAGGCCGGCATCGCGTTCGACGGCGCCACCTACGACGAATCCTTCGCCCTAGCCGACGTCAAACTCAGCGGAGGCGTGCCGGACGACGAGGTCATCCTCTACTTCTCCCCGGCCGGGCTGGTCGTGGTGGCGCCGCTGCCCGACGGTACGCACCGCATCGTCGCCACCGTGGACACCGCACCGCCGGAGCCGCACGCCGCGTTCGTCCAGCACCTGCTCGACTCCCGTGGCCCGGTGGCGGACCCGGTTTCGGTCGAGGACGTCGTCTGGAGCTCCCGGTTCCGCGTACACCACCGCGTGGCCGACACCTACCGGGCCGGGCGGATCATTCTGGCCGGCGACGCGGCACACGTGCACAGTCCGGCCGGCGGCCAAGGCATGAACGCCGGGATCACCGACGCCGTCGCCCTCGGCTCGGCGCTGCACTCGATCCTGTCCGGCGCCTCGGCCACGCTGCTGGACGACTACACCGCGACGCGCCGGCCGGTCGCCAAGCAGGTCGTGGCGCTCGCCGATCGCCTGACCCGCCTCGCGACGGCGGACCGGGC
>NZ_DAHVSH010000013.1:0-23526 GCF_027324685.1 Haloactinopolyspora sp. | reverse complement strand
GGGTTGGATCCGCCGGCCATCCGCGCCATGGCCCGTGCCACGTCGCCGTACTCTTGCGCAGTGTTCCAGTCCTCGGGATTCGCGGCCAACGTCGCAGCCAAGCGGTCAGCGGGCACCCCGGAGATCGCGGCCCGATAGCCGTGGTGACGTGCGTACAGCGCGAGTGCGGGCAGCATGACGTACGCGTCGAGCATGGTGTGCCCGGGGTCGCGGGACCAGATGCTCAGTCCGAAGATCCGGAGCAGGTCGAGGCAGGCGAACGCCGCGGTGGTCAGGAAGACCATCAACAACCATGGCGCGTCGAACACCACGGCGACCGCAGCCAGCGCGGGAAGGCCGATGATCGGGAGCAGGAAGCCGCCCACCACCGCGTAGCGCATCCAGCGCACGCCGCCGACGTCGTAGAGCCGCTGGAATCGGCGTACCGCGCTTCGCCCACGGATCACGTGGATCACTCCGGCGCCGTCGACAGCGACCGAGCCGGTCTCGGTGCCGCGCAGCCGGAAGAAGAGCACCCGGGCCACCAGGTACACCGGTAGCCCACCGAGAATCATCAGCCATCCCCATGATTCGCGCCACAGCTGCACGAACAGCCACACCGAGCCCCCGATGAAGGTGACGGCGAGGAGTGCGAAGAATCCGATCTGTTCGCTACGGGAGGCGCCAGGCTCCCCTGACGCCTGCGCACTTGCGGCGCGCGGAAGCCTCGCGGCCGCCTCTCGCGCCGCCGCTACATCGTCGGCGTCATCGGCGTCGTGATGCTGTTCGCCGCCGCCAGCCATCTCGCCATGGTATACCGAGAACAGCGCACCCAACTCGGCAACGATCCGCGGGCCGTTGCCGAATCAGAGCGCCAGCTTCATGCCGTGATGGCTGGCGATGAACCCGAGGCGCTCGTAGAAGCGATGCGCGTCGGTGCGGGCGCGGTCCGTCGTGAGCTGCACCAATGCGCACCCACGCTCCCGAGCCTGATCGATGGCCCAGGTGATCATTTGCTCGCCCAGGCGTTCGCCCCGGCGATCCGAGCGCACCCGTACGCCTTCGATCTGACTACGCTGCGCACCGTGGCGGCTCAGGCCGGGGATGTAGGTGAGCTGCATGCACCCGACGATCTCGCCGTCGTCGTCAGCCACGATCAATTCATTACGCGGGTCCGCAGCGATGTCATCGAATGCGCGTTCGTAGACGTCGTCGACCACCGCCTGCTCACGTGTCCGGCCGAGTTCGTCGTCGGCGAGTAGGGCGATCACGGCTGGAAGGTCGGCCCGTACGGCCTCACGAAGCACCACGCCTTGAACCTATCCGAGCACCGCCATCGCTGCGGCACGGCCCGGGATGCCACTGACACCTCCGCCTCGGCGAGCCCCGGCACCGCACAGCAGGATCCGTGGCCAGCGCGTTTCGACGCCCCAGCGCCCCACGTCGGCAGCGGACTCGGCGAAGGGCCAGGACAGATCGCGGTGGAAGATGTGCCCTCCGGGTAGCCCGACGTCGTGCTCGAGGTCGACGGGCGTACATGCCTCGAGGCAGGGGCGCCCGTCGGCATCGTCGAGCAAGCAATCCTCGATCGGTTCGGCCAGAACGGAGTTCAACGAGTCGAGGGTGGCGCGCACGGCGGCTGTCCGGGCGGCGTCGTTGTCGGCGCGAAACAGCCGTGCCGGCATGTGCAGCCCGAACACGGTGAGGGTGTGCGCGCCGGATTCACGTAGCTCGGGCGAGAGGATCGACGGGTCGGTGAGCGTGTGGCAATAGATCTCGGCCGGCGGCAGCTGCGGGATCACGCCGCGAGCAGCGTGGTCGTAGGCAGCCTCCAGCTGGGTCAGCGACTCGTTGACGTGGAACGTTCCACTGAAGGCCGCCTGTGGCTCGATGTCCTCGCGCAGCTTGGGCAGGCGCGTCACGACCATGTTCAGTTTCAGCTGGGCACCTTCAGGCTGGTGTTCAGGCTCCGTCTCGCCGCCGACCAGCCGGTCCAGCGTGGCCGGTGCGCAGCCGGCGAGCACATGTCCGGCGCCGACGCGGTGCTCGCGGCCGTCGTCATCGACGTAGGTCACTTCACCCTCGGGGTCGATGGCGCGCACGTCAGCGCGCGTCACGATGCGTGCACCGGCTGTCTCGGCGGCCTCTCGCAGGCTGGTGGTGACCGTGGCCATGCCGCCCACCGGGACGTTCCACTCCCCCGTGCCGTTGCCGATCACGTGGTAGAGCAGACACCGGTTCTGCCGCAGGGATGGCTCGTCCACGGAGGCGAAGGTGCCGATCAGCGCGTCGGTGAGTACCACGCCGCGCACATCGTCGTCGGCGACATGGTCCCGGACCGTCTGCCCGATCAGCGTCTCGAACACCTGTTCCCACGCTGTCGTTCCCACGAGCGCGCGGACCTGCTCCCGCGACGGAAGCGGCTCGGTGAGCGTCGGGAACACCCTTCGCGCCACGTGCCCGAACAGCGCGTCGAGCCGTTCGAAGCCGGCGTGATCGGCATCGTCACCGGTGACGGAGCGAAACGACGAGCGTGTCGCTTCGCGGTCGCCGGTGTCGACGAGCAGCCCGGACTCTCCGAGCGGTGTATACGAGGCATAGCGACGTCGACGCAGGGTGATCGGCAAGTCGAGCTCGTTGATGATGCGCCGGGGAAACAGCGAGACGAGGTAGGAGTAGCGCGACAGGCGAGCATCCACCCCGGGGAACGGCCGCGCCGAAACGGCTGCCCCGCCGACGTGATCCAGGCGTTCGAGCACTAGTACTGTGCGACCGGCGCGGGCGAGATAGGCCGCGGCAGTCAGGCCGTTGTGGCCGGCGCCGACGATGACGGCGTCGTACCGGCCGCCGGTGTCCTGGGTGATCGCGCTCTCCTTCGACTCCAGCCCGCGGGTCACGACATCTGGCCCAGGGTAAGGCCGACGTGAAAGTCTCGGGCGGGGGCGCCCGAAAGATTCGGCGTGACGATGTCGAGAATCCGGCGCCGGCTTCGTCCCCGAGGCGCCGATGACATATCGCATCGCACGACAGCCAGGAGGAACCATCATGCGCCAGACCGAGATCACCGAAATCCTGAACCGCCCGATCAGCCAGGAACTGCTGGCTCGCGACGTGACTCGCCTGGCCTACGTCGCTGAAGACGGCACCCCCCGCAATGTTCCGATCGGGTTCACCTGGAACGGCTCGACAATCGTCATGAGCACCCCACCGAACGCGCAGAAGTTGGCGGCGCTGCGGGTGAACCCGGCCGTCGCGTTGACGATCGACACCGAGGTGCACCCGCCCAAGATCTTGCTGATTCGTGGCCAGGCGGAGCTGGACCCCGTCGACGGGATTCCGGACGAGTACTTCAAGACCGCCACCAGCTACCGGATGACGCCGGAGCAACGCGTGGAGTGGGAAGCCGCCGTGCGCGACCTGTACGTCGACGGCATGGTCCGTGTCGTCGTGACCCCCACGTGGGTGAAGCTGATCGACTTCGAGTCGACGCTGCCCAAAGCGGTCGAGGAGCTCGTCGAGCGGCAGCAGGCGCGGGCGTGAGACCGATGGCTGAAAAAAGTTCACGACCCGATGTCGAGAACCGGCGGGCAGCTTCGTCCCCGGCATGAACACGGCCACGATGGGCCGTACCGCACCGAGGAGTACACCATGGCCAAGTACCTTCTGCTCAAGCACTACCGTGGCGCGCCGGCAGCGACCAACGACGTGCCGATGGATCAGTGGACGCCCGACGAGGTCTCGGCCCACATGCAGTTCATGCAGGATTTCGCCGATCGGCTCCAGACCACCGGGGAATATGTCGACTCCCAGGCGCTCTCGCCCGAGGGCACGTTCGTCCGCTACGACGGAGAGGGTCGCCCGCCGGTCACCGACGGCCCGTTCGCCGAGACGAAAGACCTGATCGCCGGTTGGATGGTGATCGACGTCGAGTCCTACGAGCGTGCCCTGGAACTGGCCAGCGAGTTGTCCGCTGCTCCCGCCGCAGGTGGCAAGCCCCTCGGCGAGTGGCTCGAGCTGCGCCCGTTCATGAGCCAGCCCCCGACCATCACGGAGTGATCAGGTGGACGAGGCCCTGCTGCGCACCCTCACCCCCACCGTGATCGGGATCCTCGGCCGCCGCGGAGCCGACTTCGCGGCGGCCGAGGACGCCGTCCAGGAGGCACTGGTCGAAGCGGTGCGCGCGTGGCCGCAGGATCCGCCGCGTGACCCGAAGGGCTGGCTGGTCACCGTCGCCTGGCGCAAGTTCCTCGACGCTACGCGGGCGGAGACCTCTCGGCGGCACCGCGAGGAACGCGTCGAGGCCGAGCCCCCGCCCGGCGCGGGCGTAGCGGTCGACGACACGTTGCAGCTGTACTTCCTGTGCGCCCACCCGTCCCTGACGCCGGCCTCGGCGGTGGCCTTGACGCTGCGCGCCGTCGGCGGCTTGACCACCCGCCAGATCGCACAGGCCTACCTGGTGCCCGAGACGACGATGGCGCAACGGATCAGCCGGGCCAAACGCACCGTCACGGGTGTCCGCTTCACCGAGCCCGGTGACGTCGGCACCGTGGTGCGGGTGCTGTACCTCATCTTCAACGAGGGGTACTCCGGCGAAGTGGACCTCGCCGCCGAAGCCATCCGGCTGACGCGCCAACTGGCCCGCAAGACCCCGCACGAGGAGGTCGCGGGCCTGCTCGCGCTGATGCTCCTCCATCACGCGCGGCGCCCGGCCCGCATCCGCCCAGACGGGAGCCTCGTACCGCTGGCCGAGCAAGATCGCAGCAGGTGGGACACCCGCCTGATCGCCGAAGGCGTCGACATCCTGCAGGCCGCCCTCGCCAGCGACAACCTGGGCGAATTCCAGGCCCAAGCCGCGATCGCCGCGCTGCACGCTGATGCGCCCAGCGCCGACGAGACGGACTGGGTGCAGATCGTGGAGTGGTACGACGAGCTGGTACGTCTCACCGACAGCCCGGTGGCTCGCCTCAACCGGGCGGTGGCGGTCGGCGAGGCCGACGGTCCCCAAGCCGGGCTGGCCGCCCTGGCCGAGCTCGACCCCGCCCTGCCGCGCTACACCGCCGTCGCGGCCTACCTGCACGAGCGCTCCGGTGACCCGGAGACCGC
This sequence comes from Haloactinopolyspora sp., assembly GCF_027324685.1. Classification (NCBI taxonomy): domain Bacteria; kingdom Bacillati; phylum Actinomycetota; class Actinomycetes; order Jiangellales; family Jiangellaceae; genus Haloactinopolyspora; species Haloactinopolyspora sp. Next base: position 18,444 of record NZ_DAHVSH010000013.1, on the reverse strand, counting down.
GGCCCGGCTCTACGCCCACGCGGCCGATTCCGCGTCCAGCGTCGCTGAACGTGACCATCTCACCCGACAGGCTGCCCGGCTCAACACGCAGCTGCGCAGTTGAGTGGCGCTGGACTCGGCCTCGAGGGTGCCGGCCTGCCACGTCAGCCGGCCGGGACCGAGTCGGCCACGTCAGCGACCGGTGAGATGGTGTCGCGGCGCCCTTCGACATGAAGGTGCGGGATCCGTGACTCCAACATGCGCGGCAGCCACCACGCCTTCGCGCCGAGGATGCGCATGACGGCAGGTACGACGAGGCAGCGGATCACGACGGCATCCAGCAGGACCGCGACGGCCATCGTGAAGCCGGTCTGGGCGAGCATCCGATCGGGGAACAAGGCGAACGATCCGAACACCACCACCATGACCGCAGCGGCCGCGGTGATCACTCCGCCGGTGTGAGCGAGGCCTTCGCGGACCGCGCGCCGCGCGTCACCGGTCTTGATCCATTCCTCCCGCATCCGCGACAACAGGAAGACTTCGTAATCCATCGACAGGCCGAACACGATCGCGAAGATGAAGACCGGAACGAACGCCTCGATCGGGCCGGGGTCGCCCCAGAGCCAACCGTCCTGGTACACGAGGGTCATCGCGCCGAGGGCAGCGCCGATCGACAAGACGTTGAGCACCGCCGCCTTCACCGCGATCGCCACGGACCGGAACACGCTCATCAACAGCAACCCGGACAGTCCGACCACCACACTGACGAACAGCCAGAAGCGATTCGAGATCGCCTCGGCGTAGTCGACGTTCGCCGCGGTCGCGCCGCCCACGATGTGCGCTTCACCCAGGTCGGCGCGCAGGTCGGTGACCAGGTCCGCGGTGGCCTCGGTCTGAGGTCCCGTCGTCGGGTCGGCCTGGATCAAGTAGGTGTCGTCGGCGAGCGGAATCGGCGGGCTGACCCGGTCGGGCACGATGCCGGAGGTCTGCCTCAGCTGCGCCTGGGTGGCCTGTGCCTGTTCGCGGGTGCCTTCGGTGACGACGACGAGCGGACCGTTCGCGCCGGGTCCGATTTTCTCGCTGATCAGGTCATACGCCGCTCGCGTCGTCGTGCCTTCGGCGTCGTTGCGGGCATCGTTGAATCCGAGGTGCATGTCCAGTGCCGGAGCGGCCAGCACACCGAGTCCGATCACCGAGGCGACCAGCGCCGGCCAGGGCGCCCGCTGCACCAGCCCGGCCCACCTGCGCCAGCGCTGGCCCGGCTGGCGCCCGGTTCTCGCCGCGCGGGCGCGCACTCGCTTCTCGATCCGCGGTCCGAAGAGGGTGAGGAGCGACGGCAGCAGGGTCAGCGAGGCGACCATGGTCACCAACACGGTGAGAGCCACGGCCGTCACCGTGCCCTGGAAGGCGGCGATGCCGAGCGTGAACAAACCGGCCAGGGCGATGATCACGCTGGCGGCGGCGAACAGCACCGAACGTCCGGCCGTGTCGAGCGCGATCGTCGTGGCCGTGACCCGGTCGGCTCCCCGAAGCAATTCGCTGCGGTAGCGGCTGAACACGAGCAGCGCGTAGTCGATACCGACACCGAGCCCGAGCAACACCAGCAACGCCGTGGTGTAGTCAGGGATGGCGATCAACCGCGACAGTAGGGCGACCAGTCCGACGGTGGTTCCGACAGCGAACAGCGCGGTGATCAATGGAAGGCTCGCCGCGAGGAACGAGCCGAACATGAAGATCAGGATCACCAGCGCCGCCAGCAGCCCCGCTGCTTCGGCCCCCATTCCGTCGCTCTGCTGGATCTGCCGGATGCCCCGGCCCGCGACTTCGACCTGCACGTCGTTGGTGGCATGCGCTTCGGCGATCTCGACGATGTCGGCGTAGGTCTCGCCCGGAGCACCGGCCGGTGTGCCTGCGAGCCCTACGTCGACCAGCGCGAGTGTGCCGTCGGGCGATACCGAGCCGTCCCGAGCATCCGGTCCGGTGACCGAGTCGACATGATCGAGGGCACTCAGCTCCCCGGTCAGCGCCTCGAGGTCGACTTCGGCGTTCCAACCCCGCTCGTCGTGCAGCACCACGGTGGCGCGGTCGCCGGTGAGCCCGGGTGCGTGCTGGTCGAGCAGGTCGGCCAGTTCCTGTGACTGGGTGCCCGGCAGGCCGACGTCGCTGCCGTTGGCGTAGTCGTCGCCGATGGCTTGCGCCGCTACGGACACCCCGACCAAGACGACGGCCCAGGCCAGCAGCGCCGCCCAGTGATGCCGCTGGGCGAATCCGGCCAGTCGTGCCATCCGGCTCGGCTGGCTCGGCGTGCCTCCCGGCTCGCTTGGAGGACCTGACCGGGGCGCATCGGCTCGGCTCCGGCCCGGGCCGGATGTGGACACGTGGGACATGGAACCCTCCGTCGTTGGAATGACGGATCGATCCTCACCTCGGGCTGGCTGGGTCCGCGTCAGCCAGCCGACGCGCGATCCTACGTCGTCGTACGTAGTTCGCCGTGGCTGAAGCACACCTTTCGGCGTAGAAGGTCACACCGTGTGCAGGATCCGCTGGCGGCCGGATCCTTCTAGGATCAGCGGCATGTCTCTGGCCACGTCGTCTCGCCTGCGCGCCTTCGCACAGGACGTGGCACTCGCGCTGTTCGTCGCCGTGATGCAAGTCCAGGCCGTCATTGCCCGCGTGAACTTCGAACCGGACGGGCGCCCGCTGAGCGACTTCGGCGGGCTGGGCCTGATCCTGCTCGTCGCGCCCGCCTTGGCCTTGGCCCTACGCCGGCGCTGGCCGGTACCGGTGTTCGTCGTTGCTGCGGTGGCCAGCATCGTTTACTACACGCTCGACTTCCCTGACGGCCCGGGTTGGCTCGCGCTGTTCGTCGCGCTGTACACCGTGACCGCCTACGGTGACGGCCGCCGTTCCATCCACATCGCCGGTCTGGGCATAGTGGTGTTGACCGTGGTGTGGCTGATCGCCGCGCGTGGCATCGAGCCGCAAGCCGCCATCGGCTGGGTCTTCTTCCGCATCGGCGCGGCGGTGATGTCCGCAGCCCTCGGCGAGTCCGCTCGAACCCGGCGGGTCATCGCGGCCGAAGCCACCGAGCGGGCCGAACGCGCCCGCGAAGAAGAAGCGCGTGCCCGCGTCGACGCCGAACGGCTCCGGATCGCCCGCGAGGTCCACGACACCGTCGCGCATGCGGTCGCCATCATCAACGTCCAGGCAGGCGTCACCGCACACGTCATCGACGAGCGGCCCGAGCACGCCCGCCAGGCGTTGACGCTCATCGAAGACACCAGCGCCCAAGCGCTGCATGAGATGCGTACCATCCTCGGCGTCTTGCGCGACCCCGACAACGGCCGGACTCCGCACCCCGGCTTGGACCAGATCGACGACCTCAGGGCCCAAGCTCGCACAGCCGGGTTGGACATCGACATCGACGTCACCTCGCCGCTGTCGCTACCCAGCGCCGTGGACAGCGCGGCATACCGGATCGTGCAGGAGTCGATCACCAACGTGATCCGCCATGCCGGGCCCACGCGCGTCTCGGTCTCGGTGACACAGCACGGCGACGACGTGGAGGTTCGCGTGATCGACGAGGGGCCCCGCGGCCGCGACGGCGGCTCGGCTGGTCCTGCCGAGGTACCGGCAGCAGGACGTGGGATCCTGGGCATGCGTGAGCGCTGTCGGCTCCTCGGCGGCGATCTGGCCGCGGGCTTCCGCTCCGACGGCGGATTCGAGGTCACGGCGCGGCTGCCGCTGGCCCCAGGTGGAGTCGTGCGCTGATGGATACCTCCGGAACCGGCCCGATCAAGGTGCTCCTCGCCGACGACGAACGCCTGGTGCGCTCCGGGTTCTCTGTGCTGCTCGACGTCCAGGACGACATCGACGTCGTGGGCGAAGCGGCCACCGGCGCCGCAGCAGTGGAACAGGCCCGCGAGAGACGTCCCGACGTCGTCCTCATGGACATCCGGATGCCGCACATGGACGGCATCGAAGCCACCAGGGCGATCATCAACACCCGCGGACTCGAGGATGTCCGCGTTCTCATCCTGACCACCTACGAAACCGACGAGTATGTTTTCGAAGCCCTGCAAGCCGGTGCCAGCGGTTTCCTCCTCAAGGACGCAGGGCCAGCTGAGCTGCTCCACGCGATCCGGGTCGTCGCCGCCGGAGACGCGCTGCTCGCTCCTCGCATCACCCGGCGGCTCATCGCCCAGTTCACCGCCACCCGAACCGTCAGCCAGACCGGAGCGGACCGGCTGGCCGTGCTGACCCAGCGTGAGCGCGAAGTCCTGACCTTCGTCGGGCAGGGCAAGAACAACGATCAGATCGGCAGCGAACTCTTCCTCAGCCCAGCCACCGTGCGTACCCACGTCAGCCACGCGATGGGCAAGCTGGGAGCCCGCGACCGGGCGCAGCTGGTCGTCATCGCCTACCAGACCGGATTGGTCCATCCCGGAGCGTGAAGAATTCCCGGTCGGCCTGACAACGCATCGCTGACTCGTTGCGTCTTGACCATGACAGGGTCACACGTTCTCGACAGGGGCCGGAGTTGATGGGGTTGCGTACTCGGCGCACGCGCGCGACGAGGAATTCGCCGCCTACGTGAACGCACGGCGGCCGTACCTGCGCCGCGCGGCGTACCTGGTGTGCGGCGATTGGCACAGCGCGGAAGACTTGGTGCAAACGGCGCTGGTCAAGCTGTACACCGCCTGGCCACGTATCCACACCGAGGGGGCCGAGGACGCCTACGTACGCCGCATCATCGTCCGGTCTCATCTGGACGAGAAGCGGCGTCCGTGGCGCCGGGAGAAGCCCGGACTCGACGGCGTCGACGAGCCGGTGCCCGAAACGTTGTCGTGGGAGGACAACGACGCCCTCCTTGCGGCGTTGCAGACATTGCCGTACCGACAGCGCGCCACCTTGGTGCTGCGCTACTGGTGCGCGTTGTCCGTGGAGGAGACAGCCAATGACCTCGGCTGCTCGGTGGGGACCGTGAAGAGCCAGACCGCCCGGGCCATCACCCGCCTGCGCGCGGCCCTGTCACCTGAGGACGTGACGAGTGAGAGGCGAGGGTCATGAACGACGACGACATCAAGCGCATGTTCGAACGGCTCGATCTGGGACCGGAGCCGCCCATGGCCATGATCGATGACGATCTGCACCGAGGACACCGACGACTGCGGACTCGGCGGCTGGCCGGCTGGACGGCCGGCGCGGCCGGTACAGCTGTCCTGGCCACCGGCGTCGCCGTCGCCTTGCCCGGCGGGCCCGGCCCGGAGCAGGAGCTGGGCTACGCCGGCGGCGTCCCGGCGGACGCGAGCACATCGGCACCGGTGCCCACCCCCACACCGACGGGCACCGCGACACCGAGCTCCCCGCCCGATGACCGCGACGAAATTCCGTCCCCGAACACTCGGCAGCTGTTGCTCGACACCGCGGCGGAACACTTCGACCCCGACCGGTCCCACCTACCTGACGAGACGTCGAATGGCGGTACTGGTGGCGCCGGGGATGGCTTGCGGGTGAGCACGAAGCTGGACTGGGTCGTGCCCGGCGAGGACGGCCTGGGCATGGTCGAGGTGGCGGTGACGACGCCGGACTACGTCTCCGAGGAGTTCGCCCTGGAGGACTTCGCCACCCATCTCGGCTGCGAGCTCGGCACCCCTGCCTGTGCCGAACGAGCGATTCCGGGGACGGACGAGACCGCTTGGGTGTCGGATGGCTCCGACGCTGACCACGTGCTCACCGTCATGCACGAGCGCGCCGACGGGTCCTTGGTCGGGGTCCGGGTGAGCACGTTGTTCGGCAACAACAGCCTGGTGCCGGTGTCGTCGGTTGACATCGATCTCGACCAGGCCTTCGACTTCGTCACCGACCCGGACCTCGAAGTCGACCCGCAGGAGGCGAAATACGAGCCGTCCAGAGTGACGGCAACAGCCGGGCACGACTGACCGGTTGCCCGGCCTGGGCGGTCGAGCGCTAGCAACAGCAGGCGCTGCCGGGGCTCAGTCGAGCCACTCGCCGCCGAGAGAATTCGCCGCCCAGGCCGGGTCGCCCAGTTGAGTACCGCCGGGACCGATCTGCACGATGTGGTCGCCGTCGCGCTCGATCGGGCGCACCAGCCAGCTGTGATTTTGCGCGTTCCAGGTCAACACATACTCCGTGTCCCGGCGCAACATCGGTGTGTCCTCCCGTTCTCTCGCTGCGGCCATGCCGCGACGAACAGTGGCAGTTGAAGCCCGCCCCAGGGTTTCGATGCCTACCGGAAGATCATGTCCCTAATGCACGTGCATCGCAACGCGAACGCCGTCCGTTTCGGGTGATATGGCTGCTTGTCCGAGCCCGCGAAGACCAAGGCCGAGAAAATGTGTCCGTTCGGCCGCTGGAACTCGGCCGAACGGACGAGGGCGCGACGCGCGGGCGACGTCAAAGCCCTGCGGCGTCGCGGGGTCCGCTCATCGCCGCCATCGCCCGCCGGCCCGCGTGGGTAGCCGAACTCGCCGGCAAAATCCGATTGTCGACGCGGCAGCGCACAACGTAATTTGTCTTCATCGGGACGGAGCAGGCAGGCCTCATTGTTGTCGCTGAGTGTCCGTGGCCGTGCTCACATCACGTACACCCGAGGAGCTCAGTTCATGAAGTCGACTCCCGACCTCGCGGTCGAGGCAACGGGCCTGATCAAACATTTCGGCTCGACCCGTGCCGTGGACGGCATCGACCTCGCCGTCCCGGCCGGCACCGTTTACGGCGTCCTCGGGCCGAACGGCGCCGGTAAGACGACCGCAGTGCGGATCCTGACGACCCTGCAGCAACCCGACGGCGGGACAGCTACGGTCCTCGGCCACGACATCCAGCGTGAGCCCGACACCGTACGTAGCCTGGTCAGCCTCACCGGCCAGTTCGCGTCGGTCGACGAGGACCTGACCGGCACCGAGAACCTCGTGCTGTTGGGTCGGCTACTGGGATACTCCAGGTCCCAGGCTCGTCGACGGGCCGACGACCTGCTCACCGCGTTCGGGCTGGCCGACGCAGCAGACCGGCAGGTCAAGAAATACTCCGGTGGCATGCGGCGGCGCATCGACATCGCCGCGAGCATCGTCGTCACCCCTGAGGTCCTGTTCCTCGACGAACCCACCACCGGCCTCGATCCGCGCAGCCGCAACCAGGTGTGGGACATCATCCGCGTGCTCGTGTCCGGCGGAACGACGGTGTTGCTCACCACCCAGTACCTGGACGAGGCCGATCAACTGGCCGACCGGATCGCGGTGATCGACCACGGCAAGGTCATCGCCGAAGGCACCAGCGGTGAGCTCAAGGCATCAGTCGGGGCCGGTGCCGTCCACGTACGCCTGCGAGATCCGGTCAAGCGGCCCGACGCCGAACGACACCTGACCAAGGCGCTCGGCGTGCCGGTCCTTCTCGAGCACGATCCGGTGGCCTTGTCCGCCCGGGTCGAGGATTCCGACCTGGTCGCGCGCGCCATCTCCGGGCTCATCGCCGCCGGCATCGAGGTGGCGGAGTTCTCCTTGGGCCAGCCCAGCCTCGACGAGGTCTTCCTGGCTCTGACCGGCCGGCCGGCCGAAGAGGCAACCGAAGACGCACCCGGCGAGGAGACCGCGGCATGAGTACGCATCAGCCGACCGCAGCAAAGAACGGCGTCGCCACCGCGGTGGACGAGAACCTGATCGCGACGTTGACCGCCGGATCACGCCCGCCGCGCCCGTCCGGTGTGACGACGGCGCTCACGTTCGGCTGGCGGGCCATGCTCAAGATCAAGCATGTGCCGGAGCAGCTGTTCGACGTGACCCTCACGCCGATCATCTTCACGCTGATGTTCACCTACCTGTTCGGCGGTGCGCTGGCCGGGTCGGTGGAAAGCTACCTGCAGTTCCTGCTCCCGGGCATCCTCGTGCAGACGGTCATCTTGACCACCGTTTACACCGGGTTCACCCTCAACACCGACATCTCCAAGGGCGTCTTCGACCGGTTCCGGTCCCTGCCGATCTGGCGTCCTTCTCCCCTGGTGGGCGCCCTGCTCGGCGACGCCGTGCGCTACGCGGTGGCTTCGACCGTCGTCGTCGTGCTCGGGCTCGTGCTGGGCTTCCGCCCCGACGGAGGCGTCATCGGCGTCGTCGGTGCCGTGGTGATCCTGCTGGTCTTCGCTTCCGGGATCGGCTGGATCTTCACCACTCTCGGACTGATCCTGCGTACCCCGAACGCCGTCATGGGCGTAGGCATGATGATCATCATGCCGTTCACGTTCGCCAGCAACATCTTCGTCGACCCATCGACGATGCCGTCCTGGCTGCAGAGTTTCGTCGACGTCAATCCGATCACGCACCTGGTCACCGCCGAGCGTGGACTGATGGCGGGAACAGCCAGCGCTGGTGACATCGGCTGGGTTCTGCTCGCCGCGGCGGCCCTGACGGCGGTCTTCGGGCCGCTGACGATGTATCTCTACCGTCGCCGCTGAGGTCGCGTTCCCCGCCTGGGATGCTTGGGCGGATGAAACGGACCTGGTTGTCAGTGACGGTGGAACTGCTCGGGGGACGCGGCGACGAGCTGTGGCCGTGGCCCGGTCGAATCTTCGCGGTCGGGCCCTCGCACACCTTCGCCGACCTCGCGAGCGCCATCAACGACGCCTTCGCTCGTTGGGACCGGGCGCACCTGTCCGTATTCACCCTTGTCGACAGCCGGGTGATCACCGACGACGCCACGGGAGTTGAGCTGGCCGCATCTGATGGGGGTCCGATCCTGGCGCCGCTGGACATCGAATCGACCAAGGTTGACGACATCGTGGGGCCGGGTGCGGAGTTCCAGTTCACATTCGACCTCGGTGACGACTGGACGCACCGGTGCGTCGTCGCTGAGGAGAAGATCGACCCGGTGGAGGTCCTGGGCATACGCCCAAAGGTGCCGTTGCCGTACTGGGGATGGGGCACCATCCCGGACCAGTATGGGCGCCGATGGCTGGCCGATGACGGGCAGAGCCGGCCTCCACGAAGACCGAGCCGGCCACACCCGATGCTGCTGCACGCCTGGCCTCCCCAAGATCACGTGCCCGCTCTGGACCTGTCCGAGCTGCGTCAAGCCATCGCGGGTGACGATTCGGCTCGCTTCCTTGCAGTGGTGACAGGCCGCGATGTCGACAATGCGCTGCAGCAGGTCGGGGCCGGTGTACCGATGGCGTTGCAACAGCAACCGGAGCAGGCCCAGTCGGTGGCGCTGTCGGTCATCAATCGATTGACAATGCGCGGTGGTGCGGGTGACCAGGTGCTCGCGGAGGACCTGATCGCCCAGCTTCGACGCGAGCCGCTGAAACGGAAGGCTCTTCCGGTCGATCTCGAGATGCTCAGCAACACGATGGAGGGCGACGCGAGTCTGTCGACCGGTGGCTACCTGGACCTGCGCACGGGTGATGTGTTCGACGACAGCGCCACCGATCCGATGATGGTCGGCGAGGATGTCGCCATCGACGTCGAGGACGAGCCCGACAGGTGGCTGTGGATCGAGCGCACCGGCTCCCGCGCCGGCTGGCAGGACATGGCCGACTTCGCCCGGAGGCAGCGCGACACGGCTCTGCGTGAACGGCTGGAGCGGGCGATCGACGGCGCGGGCGCCTTCCGCCGATTTCGTGATCTCCTCCATGCGGAGGATCTCGCTGATCAGTGGCGCGCCTTCGCCGCCGACCGCGCGTTGGGCCGGACCCGTGAGTTTCTCGCCGATCGGGGCATCAGCGTGAGCTGACTGTGCGGTGAAGAAGGCTGACCGGCCACACCGAATAGGTAGTCCCTTCATGCCACCGGAGCGGCCACCTCTCCCCCGCTCGTCAGGTCGTCGCTGACTACGCCGTCGGTGTCGGAGTCGGCGAACTGCGTCCGGTACAGCTCGGCGTAGCGTCCGCCAACAGTCAGCAGCTCGGCATGCGTGCCTTGCTCGACCACGTGACCGCGCTCGATGACCAGAATCTGGTCGGCCGCCCGGATCGTGGACAGGCGGTGTGCGATCACCACAGCGGTGCGCCCGACGAGCGCCTCGCTCAGCGCAGCCTGCACTGCCGCCTCCGATGTGGAGTCGAGGTGTGCCGTTGCTTCGTCGAGGATGACGACTTGCGGCTGCGCCAGGAGCAGCCGGGCGATCGTGAGGCGCTGGCGCTCGCCGCCGGAGAGCCGATACCCACGCTCGCCCACGACCGTGTCGAGCCCGTCCGGAAGATCGGCCACCAGGTCGTCGAGCCGGGCGCGGCGCAACGCGTCCCAGATGTCGGCGTCGCTGGCGTCGGCCCGCGCGAGCTGGAGGTTGGCGCGCACGCTCTCATGGAACAAATGACCGTCTTGAGTGACGAAGCCCAGCGTGGAGCGAACCGACGTAGTGGTCAGGTCGCGGACGTCGACACCTGACAGGCGCACGGCGCCGGAATCGACGTCGTACAGCCGCGGGATCAGTTGCGCGATGGTCGATTTTCCGGCCCCCGATGAGCCGACGAGGGCCACCATCTGGCCGGGTTCGACGCGGAATGAGACGTCGTGCAGAACCTGCTCGCCACCGCGTACGTCGAGCTGCGCGACCTCCTCCAGCGAGGCCAGCGATACCTTGTCCGCCGTCGGATAGCTGAAGCTGACGCCGTCGAACTCGACCGACACCGGACCCCCGGGGACGGCGCGAGCACCCGGCTTTTCCTGGATGAGCGGCTGCAGATCGAGCACCTCGAAGACCCGGGCGAAGCTGACCAGGGCGCTCATGACCTCCACTCGTGCGCTGGCCAGTGCCGTCAGCGGGGCGTACAACCGGGTGAGCAACAAGGCCAGCGAGACAACAGCGCCGGCGTCGAGTTGGCCGCGTAACGCGTAGAAGCCGCCCAGGCCGTAGACCAACGCCAACGCCAACGCACCCACGAGCGTCAAGGCCGTGACGAACACGAACTGGACCATCGCGGTGCGCAGGCCGATGTCGCGCACCCGCCGCGCTCGCCCGGCGAAGGCATCTGACTCCCGCTCGGGCTGGCTGAACAGCTTCACCAGCGTGGCGCCAGGCGCTGAGAACCGCTCGGTCATCTGGTTGCCCATCGTGGCGTTGTGGTTGGCCGCTTCGCGTTCGAGCTGGGCCAGCCGAGAGCCCATGCGCCTGGCCGGAATCACGAACATCGGCAACAGGACCAGCGTGATGACCGTGATCTGCCACGAGATGGTGATCATGACGCCGAGCGCGAGAGCCAGCATGACGACGTTGCTCACCACGCCGGACAGCAGGTCGCTGAACGCACGCTGCGCGCCGATGACGTCGTTGTTGAGGCGGCTGACCAGGGCCCCGGTACGCGTGCGGGTGAAGAACGCCACCGGCATCCGCTGGACATGGTCGAACACCGCAGTTCGTAGGTCGAGGATCAGGCCCTCGCCGATGCTGGCCGACAGCCACCGCTGCACCAGCCCGACACCTGCCTCGGCCAGCGCGATGGCCGCGATCAGCGCCGCGAGGCCGATCACGGTGCGCTCAGAACCGTCTCCGGAGATCTCGTCGACCACCCGTCCGGCCAAGACCGGCGTGGCCACGGCAAGCACCGCCGTGATGACGCTGAGCACCAGGAACACCGTCAGTCGGCGCCGGTGCGGACGGGCGAATCCCATGATGCGCCGCAGCGTGGCCTTGGAGAACGGCCGTTTGTCCTCCTGCGCGTGCATCGCGTTGTACAGCGACGTCCACGCCGTGACCTCCATGCTCATCGGTTGCCTCCGTGGGTAGCTGCGCCCGCCGGAGCAGGTGCGAGATCGTCCTTCCGGGCCGTGGACGCCGGGCCAGACCGCACCGTGCGCAGCAGCACAGCGGCCAAGACCGACCCGCCGACGACGAGAACCGCGCTGATGCCCGCCGTCACGCGCAGCCCGTCGGCGAAGGCCGCCTGTGCGACATGCAACAGGTGCGCGCCGGGGCCTGGGGGCAACGTGGCCGCGACCTCACCTGCTCCGGCGAGCGTGTCGCGCGCCGCTGCTGCCGTGGCCGGCCGCAGCCCGGCTGTCACCTCATGGTCCATGCCCGCACGGTAGACGGCGGTACCGACACTGCCGAGGATCGCCAGCCCCAGGGCGCCGCCGAATTCGTTGCTCGTCTCGGACACCGCCGATGCCGCACCGGCCCGTGCGGCCGGTGCCGAGCTGATGACCAGGTCCGTTCCCAGCGCCGCCGCCGGTGCGAATCCGCCGCCCATGAGCACCGTGCCGGCGATGAGTGCGGCGAAGCCGTCGCTACTGGTGACTTGTGTCATGAGGATGATTCCGACGGCAGCTGTGCCCATGCCGGTCGCGATGACGAACGCCGGCCGCACCCGACGGGTCAACGCCGGCGCGGCCAGCATGCCGACCATCATGCCGCCGGTCATCGGCAACACCCACAAGCCCGCGCCGAGCGGCGACAGCCCGTGCACGAGCTGCAGATACTGCATGACGAACAGGTTGAGTCCCATCATCGCGAACGTCGCGATCGTCATGACGCCGAGCGACGCCCCGAACGCGCGAATGCGGAACAGCGCGACGTCGATCAGCGGATCATCGAGAACGCCTTGGCGGCGAACGAACCACACCCCCACGGCGGTCCCGAGCGCCACCGCGGTGATCGACACGATCCCCACCCCGTGCTCGGCAGCGCGTTTGACGCCGTAGATCACCGGCAGAACCGAGGCGAGCAGCAAGAACGCACTCGCCAGGTCGAGCCGGCCGGCAGCAGGATCGCGGTACTCCGGCAGCAAGAAGGGCCCAGCGACGACGAGCAGCAGCATGACCGGCACACCGACCAGGAACACCGAGCCCCACCAGAAGCTCTCCAGGAGCGCACCGCCGACCAGCGGTCCGGCCGAGCCGCCGACCATGAAGCTCATCATCCACACCGAGATGGCCGTGGTGCGCTGCCGCGGATCGTCGAACATGGTGCGGATCAGCGAGAGTGTCGAGGGCATGAGGGTGGCGCCGGCGACGCCCATCACTGCGCGTGCGGCGATCAGCATCTCCGGACTGGTGGAGTAGGCGGCCAGCACCGACGCCGCTGCGAACCCGGTGGCCCCGATGAGCAGGAGCTTGCGCCGGCCGATCCGGTCACCGAGCGAGCCCATCGTGATGAGGAAACCGGCGATGAGGAAACCGTAGATGTCGGTGATCCACAACAACTGCGAGCTCGTCGGTCCGAGGTCGGCACTGAGGTGTGGCACCGCGAGATGCAGCACCGTCAGGTCCATGACGACGAGGAGGGCCGGAAGGCTCAGGACGGCGAGGGCGAGCCATTCCTTGCGCCCCGCTCGCGAAGGCGGTCGCAGAACCGCATCCGTAGGCATCTGTCGTCCTCTCAGGGTCGGAGCGAGCGCCGTCGGTGTGACGGCGCTTGGATCAACCCTGAGACCTCAACCAATATTGAGGTCAACTCGGCGTGGCGCACTTCACCGCTGCCCCCGCCGACCGGCGCGAGTGTGCCTGGCACGCTGAAGCGTTCCCCGAAAGGGGCAAAACGGGCATGATCGGTCACTTTCAGGGTGCCACGCGGTCACTTTCGGCGTGCCAGGTCGGAGATCGACCCCGGACTACGACGTCGGCTTCACCCGGGAACGGGTTCCGTGAAGAGTTCGGGCTGGCCCGCCGCAACCGGCACTGAGGCCGCACGCGGTGCGCGACCGGACACCACTAGGCGTCCTGTCGCGCCACCATGCGTGCACGCCTGGTGAACCAGGGAATTGCCAAGTGAACATGATCATTCACACGGCGGCAGCGGGTTACTTGAGCACGCCTGCGGTGAGGCCGGCTTGCACTTGCCGCTGGAACAGCAGGTAGACGATCAGCACCGGCAGCAGGGCGATGACCAGGCCCGCGAACAGCGCCGTGTAGTCGGCGCGGAACCCGGTGTTGGCCGCGAGTGTTCCGAGTCCTTGAGCCAGCACCCGTTTGTCGCCGTCCTGCATGATCACCAGCGGCAGAACGTACTGGTTCCAGTGGCCGAGGAAATTGAACAGGGCCAGGCTGATGATGCCGGGTTTGGCCATCGGCAGCATGATCCGGAAGAACAGCGAGAAGTGCGAGCAGCCGTCCATGATGCCGGCCTCGGCGACGGAGTTCGGCAGGGTGCGGAAGAACGCCGTCAGGAAGAACACGGTGAACGGCATCGAGAAGGCCACGTACACCAGGGCCAGACTCAGGTAGCTGTTCAGCCCGAGCAGGCCGCCGATGAGGGGGATGTTGCCGGTGTTGCGTACGACGAAGAACATCGGGACCAGCGCCAGGAACACCGGCAACATCAGGCCGCCGACGAAGATGAAATACACCAGGCGATTGCCCGGGAAGTCGTAGCGCGCCAGCACGTAGGCGCCCATCGCGCCGAACAGCATCGTCAACGTCAGCGACATCGACACGACGATGACGCTGTTGATGAAGTACTGCCCGATGTTGGCTGCGTTCCAGGCACGGGCGAAGTTCGTCCACTCGATGCCCGAGGGCAGCCCGGTGGGGTTGGTGCGGAACTCGCCGTTGGTCTTGAACGACGAGAGGATCGCCCAGAGCAGCGGCAGCGTGGTGATCAACGCCCAGAACAGCAGGAAACCGCCGTTGAGCAGTCCGATCGCCTTGCCGCCGATGCCGACGCCCGGCTCGCGGACCCGGTGATTGCGGGGAGCTTCGGAGGAGGGCTCGCGGGTTTCGGCTTGCGTCGTCGTCATGCCAATTCCACCCTCTCCCGGCGCAGCACGCGCATGAACAGCACGACGATGGTCATGGTCAGCAGCAACAACAACACTCCGATAGCCGCGGCGTAACCGAAGTCGTACTCGGCGAAGGCCGCGCGGTAGATCGCCACTCCCAGCACGTCGCCGGCGCCCTGCACACCGCCGTTGACACCGAGCATGATGTGCACGAACGCGAAGCCGTCCATCGCCTGGATGGCCATGTAGACCCAACCGACCTGCACGGTGTCCCACACCAGCGGCAGCGTCACCTTCCGGAACGTGGTGATGCGGCTGGACCCGTCCAGCAACGCCGCCTCGTAGATGTCACGTGGGATGGACTGCATCGCCGCGGAGAACAACACGACGTAGAAGCCGACGAACCCCCACGTCATCACCACGACGATGATCCAGACCAGGTACTTCGGCTCACCGATCCACAACTGGGTCAGCCTGCCGAGCCCGACCGCCTCGAGCAGATTGTTCAGGATGCCGCCGGCATTCGACGGCGCGAACACGTAGGCGAACACGATGGCCGTGATCGCATGCGGCAGAACCTGCGGGAAGAAGTAGACGACCTTGTAGACCGACGATCCCCGCACACCGGTGACGGCCTGGCCGCTCCGCCGGCCGCCGACGTTGAGCATCGAGGCGAAGAACAGCCCGAGGAACAGCGTCAGGACGGGAACGACGACCAGCAGGATCAGATTGTTGCGTAATGCGGTCCGTAACTGGTCGTCGTTCCACATCTCGACGTAGTTGTCGAACCCGATGAACGTCTGGGTGGCCGACAGGCCGCTCCACCGGGTCAACGAGATGTAGATCGCTTGCACATACGGCGACAGCATGTACAGCGCATAGATCCCAACCGGCGGTAACAGGAAAGCCAGGATGAATGGATACTTGCCGTGCCGTAGTGCCGTCATGTCCTCATGCCTCGCGAGTCTGCTTCACGACGGAGTCGTCCTCGCGGATCTCCTTGGCGACCGCTTCACACTGCTGAACCCACTCGTCCACGGTGATGTCCGCGCGCAGCAGCGCCCCGGTGGCCTGGTCGATGCCGGGGTTCTCCATGGTCGGGTACCACGTGGGGTACAGCCAGTTGATGACGTTCTCGCCGGCGGCGTTCAGCGCCTCCTGCGCCGACGCCAGCCCCGGGGCGGAGATCTCGACCTCCTCGTTCGCCGCAGCCACCGACGTCAGGCTGGTCACGGTCTCGGAGAACCCGCGAGCCCCTTCGACGGAGAGCATGGCGCGCATGTACTCCATCGCGGCCCGGGGGTTCTTGGCGTCGGCCGGGACGATGTACGGCTCACCCGCTGTGGCGCGGACGGTCTCCAACGGCATGACCGCATCCTCGGACAGCAGCGGCTCGGGCATCATCGCCAACTCGAACGTCTCGTCCTCGGCGATCGCGTCGGCTTCCTCGTTCTCCAGCCATGACCCGGACGGGCAGAACACCGCCTCGCCGCGTGCCCACAGCCCCTGAGCGTCCCGGAACTCCATACCCTCGACGCCGGGCAGGAAGTAGTCGTTCTCCTTCAGACTGCGCAGCGCTGCCGCGGACTCGCGGATCGCCTCGTGGCCCCACGCGCCCTCTTCGAGGTTGTCCACTGGCACCAGGATCTCCGGACCGGCGAGCTTGGCCGCCATGGTCAGCAACGGCCAGTTCATGTAGCGCGGCGCAGTGACGCCCTGGTACACCCATGGCGCGATCCCGGCGGACTTGATCTCGGCACAGAGATCCATCATCTCCTGCCACGTGGTCGGCACGGTCCAGCCGTTCTCGTCCAGCAGCGTCTTGTTGTACCAGAGCCCGAACACGGTGAAGGCGTAGTTCAGCACGTACGGCGTGCCGTCGCGGCTGCCCATCTCGATGGTGCCCGGGATCAGGGTGTCGCGCACCGGGACCTCGGGGTCGTCCCAGCTGGGCGCGTCGAACAGGTCGCTGAGGTCGTAGAGCTGGCCGTCGGTGATCAGCTGGGCGCCGTCCATCTGGCCGTCGCCGGAGTTGTTGACGAAGTCCGGCGGGTCGCCCGCGACGAACCGCGCCTGCAGCTCACCGCCGATGTCGACCGCGGCGTTGTGGTTGATCTCGACGTCCGGCCACTTCTCGCTGAAGATCGGCTGGTGAACGTCGGTGGCGTACTCGTCACCGAATCCGCCGTCGAAGATGTAGATCTCCAACGGCTCGTCCTCCGGGATCCCCAGCGGGTTGTCGTCGGAGACGTCGCCCTGCGGTTCCGGCTCGGAGTCGTCTTCGTCGTCACCGCCGCCGGAGGTGGCGCAGGAGGCGAGGAAGGCCCCGCCGGGGCCTACCGCGACGCCGGTGATCGCCATGCGCTGCAGGAAGGTCCGGCGGGTGGAGGACATCCCCGATGTGGTGCGTTCGATGCTGCTGGACATCTGACGTTCCCTTCGTCCTGAAAAGCTTGTGGATGACTCGTGGCCGGTCGAGAACCGCCTCAACCACCTGGCCGGATTCGACCTGCGTAGCGCTGCAGCAGGTCATCGTTGTGGGCGTCTCCCCCGGGGACGTTCGCCGAGAGGTAGACCGGAGGCTTCTGGCCGGACGCGATGATCCGGTTCAGCACCTCCGCCGTGATCATCTGAGCGAGCAACGCCGCGGTGATGGACGACACCGCGCACGCCGCACCGCCGCCCGGCAGGGGAAGGACGGCGTCGCCGAACGGGCCGCCGTTGTCGAGCACGACGTCGGCGAGGTCGGCGAGCTTGCGCCCGGACGGGTGCCGCGACTCCACCTGGGCACTGTGCTGGCGGGACACGATGGCGATGACGGGGTGATCGTGCTTCTTCGCGACTTCGGCCAGGCCGACGACGCTGCCGTTGATGCCGGAGTTCGACGCGATGACGAACACGTCCGCGGGGTGCACCGGGACGGCGTCGTAGAGGCGCTGCGCGAGGTCGGGGTCACGCTCGATGAGCGGGTCGGTCAGGATCGACACCGGCTCGCCGTGTTCGACGACGAGGTCGCGGAAGGAGATGCGGTTGGTCGGGATCAGCCCGCCGGCACGTCCGGCGATCTCCATGGCGGTCGCCTGCGAGTGGCCGGTGCCGAAGGCTTGCACGATGCCGTCGCGACCCAGCGCGTCGGTGATGATGTCGGCCGCACGGGCCACGTTGGCGGATTCGGCCGCGGCCACGCGGTCGATGGTCTCGCGGACCCGTTCGAGATAGGCGGTCGCGCTGACCCCGCCGTTCATGTCGTTCACCGATGCTCCTTCGTGTTTCCGTCCGACGCCCGGTGTGAGCTGACCGCCTGTGCGGTCAAGGTGAGGGCGACGCCCGTGGCGTCGTAGCGACGTTGTGCGACCGCAACGTATAGCAGATCCAAGACCATGAGCTGCGGATGCCGGGCCGCCAGAGCGTCGGGCCGGAAGGTCGTCTCGTGGATGGCGGTGGTGAGGACGATGTCGGCGACCTCGGCCAGCGCCGAGTTGGGGAAGCTCGTGAGCGCAACGGTGGTGGCTCCACGACTGCCCGCGGCAGAGAGCATCTCGACGGTTTCGTACGTGGCGCCGGAGTGCGAGACCGCGATGGCGACGTCGTCGGTTCCGAGCAGCGCTGCGCTGGTCAGCCCGTTGTGCACGTCGCTCCACGACCACGTGGGGATACCGATGCGATGCAGGCACAGCTGCATCGAATCGGCGACCAGCGCGCTGCCCCCGATGCCGTAGACCTCGACGCGCCCGGCACTGGCGACGGCGTCGGCGGCACGTTCGATCTCGGCGAGGTCGATCTGGGCCGCGGTCTCCTGAATAGCC
>NZ_DAHVSH010000012.1:0-43717 GCF_027324685.1 Haloactinopolyspora sp. | reverse complement strand
GGATCCTTTCGGGTGGTGTCACCGGGTGATCGACCCGGCGTTCCCTCAGGCTTGCTCGGCGCAAGCGAGCGCGGCATGGGCAGATCGGCGAAATGTGGACAACTTCGCGCTCGTCACGCGGCTGTGGACAACCGGTGTTCGCTGGGACCAGCAGTGACGCACGAGGCGTGCGGACGAGCCCCAGAGCGAGAATCGAGGCGAGGGCCTCCCGGTTGCGTGGGCCGGAACCGATCGCGGGAGTTGGCCGCGAAGCTCGGCCGCGCGATATTCGGTTGCGAAGGCTGGTCGCGAATGCCATCGAGGACGCCGATCGCAGAGGGAGGTTGCGGAGGCTGGTCGGGGACGCCGATCGCGTGGGCAGATCGCGGAGGCAGATGGCGAAGACTGGTCGTGCAGATCGTTGTGTGAACAGGGACCGATACCGGCGGTCGTGAAGATCGTCGTGGTGGACAATGCCGGTATAGCGCGCACTTTCTTGCACGACGATCATCACGATCGGCGGAATCGGCAGATGCCCGCACGACGATCATCACGACCGCCGAGGCCCCGCGCACTTCGTCGCACGACGATCAGCACGACCCAGGCAACCAGGGCCGTTCCGCCGATCCAGCGCCGAAACCTCGTGATTCGCCCACTTCTGGAGGGTTATCCACGCTTCCGGGCGCCAGGATGGGTGGACAACCCTCCAGAAGTGCAGGCTTGCTCCAGACGTGCAGGTCGCAGAGGTGCAGGTCCCAGACGTGCACGTCCCTCCAGGGGTGCGCGTAACCCACCAGCCCCCGTCCACCCGAGTCCGCTCCACTACCACCCGCACAGCCCGGTCACGTCGAGCCCAGCGCTGAAACGCGAAACATCCGCGGCGTTCGTTACGCGATGCCTGCGTGCGAGGAACGATGCCTGCACCGTTACGATCCGGGAATTGATCAGTTGGCGAATGAATCACGACGAGGATGTGTGGAGCGACCGACGAGATTCGCACCATCGGTCCACGACACCACGGCGGGGTGGGGAGGTGGGCGTATGCCCTTGACGCTGCGATATGTCGCGCGTTCGGACGCCGGGTTGGTCCGAGAGGGGAATGAGGACGCGGGCTACGCCGGCCCCTACATCCTCGCTGTCGCCGACGGCATGGGCGGACATGCCGCGGGCGAAGTAGCCAGCCAGGCCGCCGTCGACGAGTTGGTGCAGGCTGATCTGCCACCGGATGGCCGGGACACCCTCGACGCGCTGGCAGCGGTGGTGCACGCGGCCAACGACCGGATCCGGCAACTGGTCGACAGCGATCCGAAACTGCGGGGCATGGGGACGACCGCCACGCTGCTGCTGTGGAACAAGTCGAGGTTCGGGCTCGCGCACATCGGCGACTCCCGCGCGTACCGTCTGCGCGACCACGAACTGGTCCAAATCACGCGCGACCACACGTTCGTCCAAGCGCTGGTCGACGACGGGCGGATCTCGGTCGACGACGCCCGCGTTCACCCGGCTCGGGCGGTGGTGACGAAGGTGCTGCAGGGCGACGAGCCCATCGAGCCGGACTACGTGATGCTCGATGTGAAGGCGGGCGATCGATTCCTGCTGTGCAGCGACGGGTTGTCCGACGTGGTCGGCCACGACGACCTGCGCGCCGCGTTGGACGCGCCGGGCGGCGTCGAAGCGGCCGCGGACCGGCTGATGAGCCTGGCGCTGCAGGCCGGGGGGCCGGACAACGTGACGGTCGTGCTCGCCGACGTCGTCGAGACCGACAGCCCGCCGCAGCCTGACGACACCGCCGAGGCCTACCTGGTCGGCGCGGTCGCAGGCGCTGGGACGTCGCACCACGAGGGGCAGTCGAGGCGCGACGACGCGCCCCGCTGACAGCCGGCAGCCGGTCTCGCCCGGCCGCCCGCCGCCAGTCACCCGCCGCTACCCGCCGCGAGGCTCAGACCAGGACCACCTTGCCGGTGGTACGCCGTGCTTCCAGCGCCGCGTGCGCATCGGCGGCACGTTCCAGCGGGAAGCGCTGCACGACGGGGACCAGTCGGCCGGCGGCGAGCTCGGCCAGCGACCGCGTCTCGAGTTCACGCATCAGGCCCGGCCGGCGGGTCAGCTTCGCGCCGAGGCCCCACGTGGCGGTGAGTCCGCGTTGGATCAGATCGAGCGAGGTGAACTCGATCAGCTGTCCCGACGAGCTCCCGAACATCACCAGCCGGCCGCCGGCGCCGAGCAGGTCGAAGGCGGAACGGCCCAGGTCGCCGCCGACGCCGTCGAGGACGAGGCTCACGGCCTGGTCACCGACCGCGGCGGTCACTTGACTCGGCCAGTCGTCGTCGAGGTAGTCGATGGCGTGGGTGGCACCCAGCTTCGTCACTTGTCTGACCTTGTCCGGTCCCCCGGCCACGCCGACGACCACCGCCCCGGCGCGTCGGCCGGCTTGCACGAACAGCGAGCCCAGCCCACCAGCAGCCGCGGTCACGAGCACCACGTCGTCCGACGTGATGGCCGCGGTGTCGAGCACGGCGAGCGCGGTGCGACCGGTTCCGATCATCGCCACGGCGGCATCGGCGCCCACGTCGTCGGGCACCACGTGCAGCGCCGATGCGGCCACGACGGCGCGGCGGGCGTAGCCCCCGGGCACCGGACCGAGGTGGGCCACCACGCGCCGGCCCAACCAGCTCGGGTCGACCCCCGCGCCGACGGCGTCGACGGTGCCGGCGACTTCCCGGCCGGGAATGGTCGGCAGCTCCGGAACGGCCAGTGGTCCTTCCGCGGAACCGGCTCGCTGTACGGTGTCGATGAAATGGACCCCGCTGGCCTCGACCGCGATCCCCACCTGCCCGTCCGTCACCTGCGGGTCGGGTACGTCTTCGTACACGAGATTCTCGGCCGGACCGAACTCGTGCAACCTGATCGCGTACATGGTGGGCTCCTTTGATCGACACTCGCCACTACGCTAGAACCTGAACTTTGATTCAGGTCAACGTCGTGAGAGAAGAGAAGGGCAACGCATGGAGTCGCCCGCGTGGAAGAAGTCCGAACTGACGGTCGGTGAGATGTCCCGGCGCAGCGGCGTCGCGGTGTCGGCGTTGCACTTCTACGAGCGGCAAGGCCTGATCTCAGCCCGCCGGACCTCGGGCAATCAACGCCGGTATCCACGCATCATGTTGCGCAGGGTCGCGCTGATCCGGATCGCACAACGCGTCGGCATCCCGCTGGCCGACATCGCAGCAGCCTTGAACAGCCTGCCGGATGGCCGGACCCCCACTCAGGAGGACTGGGAGCGGCTCTCCAGGGAATGGCGAGACGAGCTCGACGAGCGGATCAAGCGCCTGCAACAGCTGCGTGACGACTTCACCGACTGCATCGGCTGTGGCTGTCTGTCGCTGAGTCGTTGTTCGCTGGCCAACAAGCGTGATGTCCTGGGTGAGCACGGGCCGGGGCCGCGCAGGCTCCTCGAAGACGCCGAACAGTCCGGCTCATCCGATGGCGGTGTCGCCGAGACGGTGTCGCGATGACCACCGCGACCTCGGCCGATGCAGCCCTCGAGGTGGCCTGTGACGAATCGGGCTCCGAAGGTGAACGACTCATCGGTGGTAACACCGACGTGTTCGCCCACGCCGGGGTCCGGCTCGACGCAAGCACGGCGGCCGAGGCGATCGTCGAGATCCGGGACCGGATCCGATCACCGGCCACCGAGTACAAGGCGAATCACCTACTCCGGGAAAAGCACCGATCGGTCCTGATGTGGTTGCTCGGATCGACGGGCCCGATTCACGACCGTGCGCAGGTGCAGCTGATCGAGAAACCGGCGCTGCTGGTGAACCGTGTGGCTGACGTACTGCTCGGCGACCCCGCCGCAGCCGCCGCCTTGTACCGCGAGGGTCCCCAGCTGTTCGGCGCCCGGTGGCAGACCTTTCTGGAGGCATCCAACGAGGTGATGCGGGCCAAACACCGTGACGACGTCGAGTCGTCGGTGCAGGCGCTCTTCGACGCGATCGACCACCTCGCCTTCGTCGGCCCGACGCCGGACGGCCCGGCCGGCCTCGTCGCGCTGCTCCGGCATTGCCGACCGCGAACCGAGGCCTGGCGAGCGAGCCGCGCCGACGACCCGACGGCGATGCCGGTGCTCGATCCCTTGATCCCCGCACTGGTCCAGACGGTCGCGTACTGGAGCGCCGACGGCGTGCCGGTGTCGATCGTGCACGACGAGCAGAACAGCCTGACCGACGAACGCATCGTCCAGTTGCGGCAGATCATCGACGGCGCCCGAGGCGAACCCGCCGACCCGGCAGCGTCGCGGCGACTGTCGAGCCTGCGACTGGCCGACTCACGCTTCGACGCACGCGTCCAATTGGCCGATTTTCTGGCCGGGGTCGCGCGCCGGATCGCCGAGGACGAGCTCAACGGCCACGGCGACGCCGAACTGACCGCGCTCCTGCAGCCTTACGTCGACGCAACGTCGACTTGGGGCGACAACCGCAGCTGGTCGCTGTTGTGCCGCCCCGCATCGAGCGCCTCGGCCTGAACCGGCCCCGCCGCGACCGGAAGAGATCAGAAGTCCAGGTCGACGGTTTCGATACCTGCGTCGCGGCAGTGATCCAGGTAGCGCTTCATCTTGGTCTCGGCGGTCTCCACGTAGGCCAACTCGCCGTTCTCGTCCATGTACTCGATCGGGCCGTAGATGGTGAACAGCGTGAGCATGGGCTCGTCCCCGTCCACGTCGGCCACCAGGGTGTGCACGTCACCAGGGGGCTCGAAGACGAACGAACCCGGCTCGGCCTGCCAATCGTGCTCGAGGTAGTGCCATCGCCCTTGCAGGACGTACCCCTCGACCTCGGAAAGGTGTCGGTGGCGGTTGACGACTCCGCTCTCGGTGACTTTCAAGATGTTGGTCCAGCGGCCGGTGGTGGTGTTGATCCGCAAGGGCTTGAACCAGACCCGGTCGGAGCCCTGGGGAACCCACGGCACCCGGTCGGCGAGCACGAGCATGTCCTGAAGTGTGGTCACGAGTTCTCTCCTGCCGTGATCTTGTCGATCCAATACCATCTGGCGACGGCGTCGACCCCGGCCGGGGACACCGACCGTAGGTGTACGACGTCGCCATCCGTTCCGGTGATGCGTCCGTGGTCCTGGAGCTTGAGGATGTGAAAGCGTTCCGGTGGGAAACCGAGGTGGACGTCGATCTCGAAGCGGCCGTTCGGACCCGGATCGCTCCCGACGTCGTCAGCCACCTTGCCGCCGGCCTGGACGGTGATCCAGACCTGGTAGACTGCCACCACCACGACAACGACCAGGATCGATCGGACGGGCCGGGTCCGCAGCAGGTCAGCTGCCGTCGCCCACATGGGCTTCCTCCCCGGACAACAGGCTCTCGATGCGGGTCACGGTCGTACGGAAGTCCGTACTCTCCACCGCCGCGTGCCAGTTTCGCGGCCGCGGCAATGGGACCTCGACGATGTCGCGCACCGTGCTCGGCCGGCCCGACAGCACGACGACCCGGTCGGACAGGAAGACGGCCTCCTCGATGTCGTGGGTGACGAAGAAGACGGTCGGGCGGCGCAGCTCGAACAACGCCGTGAGGTCTTGCTGGAGCTTGCGCCGCGTCTGCGCGTCGATGCTCGCGAACGGCTCGTCCATCAGCATCACGGCCGGCTCGTTGACCAGAACCCGGGCAACTCCGAGACGTTGCTGCATTCCACCGGAGAGCTCGTGCGGGTACTTCCGCTCGAATCCGGACAGGCCCACCAGCTCGAGGACGTCGCGGCCGGCTTGCTCGCGTCGGGCCTTGTCCATCCCCTTCATCCGCAGCCCGAACGTGACGTTGCCCAGGACGGTCTTCCACGGGAAGAGGGCGTGGCTCTGGAACACCACGCCGCGATCAGGCCCGGGGGCGGTCACCTCGGTGCCGCCGACGGTCACCGTGCCCCGGGTCTTCTCGATGAAGCCCGCGACGATGTTGAGGACCGTCGTCTTGCCGCACCCACTGGGGCCGAGGATGGACACGAACTCGCCCTCGTGCACCGAGAACGAGACGTCACCGATGGCGACGATCTCTTCACCGGTGTAACGGTCCACGTACCGCTTGTGCAGATTGTCGATCACCATTGCCGTCATCGGGTCGTCTCCACCTGCCTCACCATTCCCCACCGCTCGACCGTCGCCTGTTCGAAGGGCGCCAGGACCAAGGCGTCCAGCGCGTACCACAAGATGCCCAGAATGATCATGCCCAGGAAGACCTCGGCGACGTCTCCCACTCGTCGGGCGTCGAACATCATGAAGCCGATCCCGCTCGTCCCGACGATGATCTCCGCGGCGATCAGGGCCCGCCAGCCATAACCGAGACCGGTACGGATGCCGCTGGCCACGGCCGGCAGGGAGCCGGGCACGATGACCTCGAGGAACACCCGGAAGCGGCTGGCGCCCATACTCCGGGCCGCTCGAACGAGCTCGTCGGGAACCTGGTCGACGCCGGCGACCACACCCAGCGTCAACGGGAACACGATCGTGTAGACGATCACGAACGTGACCGCCGTCAGGCTGAAGCCGAACCACACGATCACGATCGGCAGCCATGCGATGTCGGCGATCGCCTGAAAGAAGATCAGCACCGGCCAGGTCAGCCGACGAGCCCATCGGTTCAGGCCCACCAGGAAGCCCAGCGGGATACCGAGCAGCAGCCCGAAGCCCACCCCGTACGCCAACCGGGTGACCGAGTCGGACAGGTAGCTGGGCAAGATCCCTTTCCGGACCAGGTCGATGAACTCCGACCAGACCACGCCGGGGCCGGCGAAGAACGACTCGTTGACGATGCCCGATCGGGCGATCAGCCACCACAACAGCACCACGGGCACGAAGGGGCCGAGGGTACGTACAACGGGGTGCGCGAAAACGCGCGCCGCGATCCGCATCACGACACCGCCTTCATGCCCCATCGCTCGACCGTGCGCCGCTCCAGTGGGGCGAGGAGCAGCCGGTCCATGAGCAGCCACAGGATGCCGATGATGACCATCGAGGCGACGATCACGTCGGTGTCGAACTGGCTCTGCGCAAGGAACAGCGCGTAACCCAGTCCGGCATTGGTGGCGATGATCTCGGCCGCGACCAGGCCCCGCCAGCCGTAGCCGAGACCGATCCGCAACCCGGTGACGATGCTCGGCAGCGCGCCGGGCAGCAGCACCTCCCAGAAGATCCGGATCCGTCCGGTGCCCATCGAGCGGGCGGCACGTAGCAATTGCTCGGGGATCTGCTGGACGCCCAGCAACGCGTTGTAGGTCAACGCGAAGAACATGGCGTTCCAGACGATGAAGATCACCGCACCGTTGCCGTACCCCAACCACAGGGTCGCGATCGGAATCCAGGCGATGCCCGCGAGAGCGACGGAGAAGCGCAGCAACGGGGAGAAGAACGCCGACAACATCGGGCTCGCGCCCAGCGCCACACCGAAGGGGATCGCGGTGACCAACGCGATGGCGGCACCGATGCCGATGCGGGCCAGGCTGGCCCCCAGGTGCCGGGCCAGATCACCGGAGGCGATCATGTCGCCGATCGCGCCCACCACGTCGTTGACCTGCGGGAAGGTACGCAGCGGCGTGTCGGTGACGGCGATCGTCACCGCCCATATCGCCAGCAGGAGAACGAACGGGACGACGAACCAGAATGCGGCGGCCAGCCGGGACGGCCGGGCCCGCCGCCGGGTCCGGCCGATCCTCGGGGTGGTCGTGGGCGCGGTTGCGGTCACGCGCAGGCCTGTTCCGCCGCAGCACGGTCATAGGTCACGTCGGAACCGGTCAGCTCGGCGCCGTCCGGGATCGGCGGGAGATCTTCGAACAGTTCCGGGCGGTCCTCCATCACGTCGAGAATCGGCGCGGGATCGAAATACGCCGCCGCGTCGAAGCCAGGCTCCACGGCGTCCTGTTCAGCGAGCAATTGGCTGACGGTGTCGAGAGCCAGCACATTGCACTGGCTCAATCGCGGGTCGAGCTGCGTGATGTTGTACTTCATCGCTTCGGTGGCCACGTCCACCTCGGTGCCCGGAAGCCAACGGGTGGCCGACTCGGCGGCGTCGTCGGGGTTCTCCCGCATCCACTGGTCGACGGCGGCTCGCGCGGTGAGGTAGCTCTTGATGATCTCGGGGTTCTCTGCGGCGAACTCACGCGTGGTGATCTGGTAGCCGATGAAGGGGATGTAGCCACCCCCGCGCAGGATCTCTTCGGCCCCTTCGACCTGCTTGACCGCCTGAATCGGCCAGGGGTCCCAGATGATGCCGACGTCGATGCCGTCGGTTTCGAGCGCGACGGCCATGTCCGGCGGCGCGGTGTTGACGATCTCGACGTCGGAGACGTCCAGCCCGGCGTCGTCGAGCAGGCCGAGTAGGTAGAGATGGTTGATGGAGCCGATCGACACGCCGATCCGCTTACCGGCCAGCGTGGACAAGTCGGTGCCCGAGACGCCGGACGACGCCTTGGCCACCACGCCCATCGTCTCGTCGATGTTTCCCTGCGAGGCCGAGCCGGTGTAGTTGCCCAGCAGGACCAGGTCGTCGCCTTTCTGTGCGGCGGAGATCATCGGGGTGCCGACCTGGACGATGTCGACCTCGCCGGACTGCAGAGCATTGAGCACGTCGACCCCGGTCGGGAAGGGCTGCGCCAGCTCGACGTCCAGGCCTTCGTCCTCGAAGTAGCCGGTCTCGACAGCGACGGGCAGGCCGATCTGATCGATCGCGGAGACGTATCCGGCGCGAACCGAGGTGAGTTCGGTGCTCGCACCGCCACCGTCACCGTCGCCGTCGCCTCCGCCTGCGACGTCGTCGTCGACGGTCGCTCCGCCACCGCAGCCCGCCATCAGCAAGAGCGCCGGCGCGGCGATCAGCAGTCGGGTGACACGGGATCTCGTGGCCATGCTGTTCCTAACTCTCGACGGGAGTGGGGCTGATGTCGGGTCCCGACAGGCACGCGAGAACCGCCGCGCGGTCGGGAATCGGGTCGACGGCGCCGTGGCCCTGCGTGGCCAGTGCGGCTGCGACCACGGCGTAGCGAGCAGCAGCCATCGGAGCGGCACCGTCGAGCAGCCGCGCCAAGAACGCGCCGTCGAACGTGTCCCCGGCGCCCGTGCTGTCGACGGGCTCGACCCGATACGCCGGAACGTGTTCGGTGTCGCCCTGATGGTGGACCAGCACGCCGTCAGCGCCCATGGTCAGGGCGACGATGTCCGGGCCGCGGCGCACGAACCAGTCCAGCACCTCGCTCGGGTCCTCGGTTCCGGCGAGCAGCCGTCCCTCCTCCAGGTTCGGCAGCACCACGTCGCAGATCTCGACGCTGGCGGCGACGATGGCGCGGGCCCGATCGGTCGCCCACAGGGCCGGCCGGTGGTTGGGGTCGTAGGACACCAACCTGCCCGCCTCTTTCGCCACCCGCATCGCGTGAAACGCCGCGTCGCACGACGACGTGCTGATGGCTTGGGTGATGCCGGACACGTGTAGGGCACGCGTTGATCGGACCAGGTCGACGGGGACGTCGCCGGGGCCCATCAGGCTCGCGGGCGACCCGGCCCGGTAGTAGGTGAACGCGCTGTGCGCGGGGTCGCGGGAGATGAAGTAGACCCCGGTGCGGCCGCCGGGCTTACGCACCACACCAGAGATGTCGATACCTTCGCGTTCCCACAGATCGCAGAACGCGGTCCCGAACTGGTCGTCGCCGATATGGGTCACGTATCCGGTCGCCGCGCCAGCCCGTGCGGCGGCGATGGCGGCGTTGGAGGTGTCGCCGCCGAAGCCGACGGCGAAGTGTGGCGCCGTGGCAAGGTCATGGCCCTCCGGAGCATTCATCTCCAGGAGCGGCTCGCCGAGAGCGATCAGATCCATCGCTCAGACCCGACCGTACTTCTCGATCCCGCCGCGCAGAGACCCGGTTTCGAGGATCAAGCGCGTCTGCTCGGCCTCCCGCTGCTCGATCAGCTCGGCAGCTTCGAGCACCGCCTGGACGAGGGCCGCCGGGACCCGCACCACCCCGTCCGAATCGGCGACGATCAAGTCACCCGGGTGGACGGTCACCCCGCCCAGCTCGACCGGCTCGTTGCGAGAGACGGTCCGGATCCGGCCGACCGTGGTGGCCGCTACCCGGCTGGCTGCATAGACCGGCAACTGAGGGTAGTCCCGAGCGATCTCCTCGTTGTCGCGAACACCCGCATCGACCACCACGCCGGCCAGCTTGTTGACGACCATGCCGGCGGCCATGAGACCGCCGAAGGCGGCGACGTCCGCACCTCCGGCAGCGATGCACAGCACGCTGCCGGCCGGCGACTCGTCGATCGCCTGCAGCGCGTGCGCCGGGCCGCCTGCGTCGTCGGCCGGCACCTCCAGGACGGTCACCGCCGGGCCGACGAGGCGGCCCTGCCCCGGCAACATCTGTCGGATCCGGCCGTCGAGGTAACCGCGTTCGCCCTGCTGTTCCACGGCGTCGGCGATCGAGGCCGTGGTGATCCCGGCGAATCGTCGGATCGTGTCTGCGGAATAGGTCTGGTCGGTCATGCTGTCCTCTCGTGTCCGGTATCAGCGAGCCATCCAGCCGCCGTCGACCACGAGCACGTGACCGTGCACGTAGTCCGAAGCGGCTGAGGCGAGGAAGACTGCTGCGCCGCCGATGTCGTCGGGGCTGGCCCAGCGCCCGGCCGGGATGCGGGCGGTGATGGCGTCGTAGCGCTCGGGATCCTGCCGCAGGGCCGCGGCCAACGGTGTTTCGACGTAGCCGGGAGCGATCGCGTTGACGTTGATCCCGTAGCCCGCCCACTCGTTGGCCAGAGCACGCGTGAGGCCGACCAACGCGTGCTTGCTGGCGGCGTAGGACGCGACGTTGATCCCGCCCTGGAAGCTGAGCAGCGACGCGATGTTGATGATCTTGCCGCCGCGCCCGTGGGCGATCATCGCCCGTCCCGCTGCACGAGACGCATCGAACGCCGCGTGGAGGTTGACCTCGATGACGTCGTACCAGTCGTGGTCCTCGAAACTCTCTGACGCTCCGCGGGTGATCCGGCCGGCCGCATTGACCACGATGTCGACCGCATGCTTCTCGACGAGTGCCCCGAGCGAGTCCGAACGACCCTCGTGGCTCGCCAGGTCGAGCGGGACCACATCCCGGATCCCTTCGCCGCAGCCTCGGACGGTAGCGTCCTGGCCGGGTTCGATGACGAAGACCAGTTCTGCTCCGGCGTCGGCGAAGGCCCGCGAGATGGCCCCTCCGATACCTCCGGAAGCACCGGTGACGAGCGCCGTACAGCCGGTCAGATCGAAGGACATGCCGCGTGGGCCGTGATTTGACAGTGCCATTCCATCCTGCTCCAGGCTGTTGGCGAAATGTCTTTCGCAGACATTAAGTGAGGTCAGTCACTCGGGTGAAGGTCGAGTTCGGTATGGCGCGATCAGCGAACCGAATGATGCAACCGTGCCGGCTTGGTTCCGCTCGGAAGGGGCGCGGACCTGATGATGTCCAGCAGCGCGGCGGTCGATGCCGAAAAAACCGCGTCATCGACCCAACACACGGCCACCTCTCGATTGTGAGCGGCGCGGATCTGGCGCAGCCGGACGCCGGTGGTATCGGTCATCAGCACGGCGAGCCGGTTCGTGACACCGAGGCCGAGCCCTTCGCGGACCATGCTGACCAGGGTCTGGGGCTGATTGGTGGCCTGCACCGGTTCGAGGACGGCGTTGGCGGCGCGGAACGACGCGTAGGTCTCGAACGACGGCGGGTCGGATTCCTCGAGATGGCCGATGGAGATCAACGGATGGTCGACCAAGTCGGCGATCTCGACGGGTGTGCTGTCGGCCCGGTTGGCTACCAGCGGGTGTCCTTCAGGAGCCACCAACACGGTGTCCTCCCGCCACAGCAGATGAGTCCGGACACCGTCGGGCGGTGGCGGTTGCATGGGACGGATGTACAGGTCGATCTCGCCTTGTACGCTGGCCTGATCCAGCTCCAGCGTGGAACGTTCGATCAGCGAGACGTTGACCTCCGGCGCCATTTTCGCGACCTGGACGAGCAGGGGCGCGACGAACGCGGAGCTGGCGCTGGGATAGCTGCCGAGGCGGACCAGACCGCGGGACCCGCCGCGCCATTCGGCCATGTCCTCTTCGGCGACGTCGATCCGCCGGAGCACCGCTCGCGCGTGCTGCGCGAACGCGGCTCCAGCCTGGGTGAGTTCGACCGGGCGCTTACGCCGATCGAAGAGCAACACTCCGACCGTCCGCTCCAGCGCGGCCACGTGACTGCTGACTCGCGGTTGTGAACGGTGAGTTTCCTCTGCGGCGGCGCCGAAGCCGCCGCTTTCGACAACTGCCAGGAACGAGACCAGCCACTCGAGCCTCAGCCGGGGGTGCACGGGGCGATCACCTCTCGTCGCGAAACTGCAGCGGTGATGGGGTTACGTGATTGTTGCGCCCTTGTGAACCGAATGGCAATTGGTGGCCACAATCCGGAATGCGAATGCTCTGATTCAGAAAGTGAAACCTGTGGTCGTGGTATTCACGGGTGAAAAGCACGTACGAGCCAGCAGTATCTGCTTACCCGATCGGACCATTCCGAAATCGTTCTTGTCAGCGTGCGTCGATACCGATGTGATCAGCCCACGTCGAACTTGGGAGGTACGTCCATGTCCCCGTTCAAACGCGTAGGCACGGTGACCGGGCCGGTCGGTCGTCGCTCCGTACTGCAAGCAGCCGGAGCCGGACTGGCCGGAGTCTCGCTCGCGTCGATCCTGGACCAGCCGATCGAGGACCAGGTGTCGGAGAGTACCCGAAACGTCAACCGGAACAGCTCCCCCAGCAAGCTCGAGATCACCGACATGCGTGTCGCCGTCGTCAAGGGGGTGCCGTTCACCAGTCCGATCGTGCGCATCGACACCAACCAAGGGATCAGCGGCTACGGGGAGGTGCGCGACGACGCGGACAAGCGCTACGCCTTGATGCTCAAGGCGCGGCTCCTGGGCGAGAACCCGTGCAACGTCGAGAAATGCTTCAAGATCATCAAGCAGTTCGGGCACCATGGGCGGCAGGGTGGCGGTGTCTCCGGGGTCGAGATGGCGCTGTGGGACCTGACCGGCAAGGCGTACGAGGTGCCCGTGTGGCAGTTGCTGGGCGGTCGCTATCGCGACCGGGTTCGGCTCTACACCGACACCGCGGGGTCGAAAACCCCCGAAGAGTACGCGGACCAGATGGCCACGAAGATCAAGAAGTTCGGCTACACCTTTGTCAAGATGGACGTCGGCATCGAGCTGATCAAGGACATCCCCGGCACGCTCACCGGCGCCGGACCATGGGGCGACCTCGGGCAATACAACCTCGACCCGCCGGCCGACAGCTACGGCTCCACCGAGCACCCCTACACCGGTATCGAGCTGACTGAGAAGGGCATCGAGGAGATGGCCAAGTACTTCGCGGTGATGCGCGACCGCATCGGCTGGGAGATCCCGCTCGGTACCGACCACACCGGCCACTTCGGCCCCAACAGTGCCGTGCGGCTGGCCAAGCGGCTGGAGGAGTACAACCTCGCCTATGTGGAGGACATCCAGCCCTGGCACCACATCAAGGAGCTCAAGCAAGTGACCGACGCGGTCGACATCCCGACCATGACCGGGGAGGACATCTATGGCGTCGAGGGGTTCAAGCCACTGCTGGAACAGCGCGCGGTCGACTACGTGCACCCGGACATCGCCACCGCCGGCGGCATCTTGGAGACCAAGCGCATCGGCGACCTCGCTGAGACGTACCAGATCCCGATGTTCATCCACTACGCCGGCTCGCCGATCGGTGCGATGGCCGCGGCCCACGTCGCCGCAGCCACCCAGAACTTCATGGCGCTGGAGCAGCACTCCGCTGACGTGCCGTTCTGGGAGGACCTGGTGACAGGGCTGCCCAAGCCGCTGGTCGACAAGGGCTATTACAACGTCGGCGATGCGCCGGGCCTCGGTCTCGAGCTGGTCGAAAAGGTCGTCAAGGAGCACCTCGCCAAGGGCGAGAAGTACTTCGCGAAGACCGACGAGTGGAACGACTTCAAGGTCTCCCACGACCGGCTCTGGAGCTGACCAGGAGGAACCAACCGCCCATGATCACGTGCGTTCGCCCGTGGTCACCCGGAGCAACTCACCTGATCATGGGCGGCTCCCGGTAGCGTCCAGCGCCTGTTCACACCCCACCAGCAGCACGCCTGCGCTCCATGCGTGCGACAACGTCAGCAGCATGCCTTTGGGCTGGAAGCACGCCGTCTGGTAGTAGCGCTCGGTGATCATGCCACGGTAGGCGTTGAGCTCACCGTCTTCGCGCGGCAGCAGTTGGCGGAAGCACGCCAGAGCCTCGTCGGCCCGCTCGCGGTAGTACTGATCCCCGCACGCCTCGGCCAGCTCGATCAACTCGCGGGTGCAGACCAAACCATAGGCATGCAGGTGCTGGTTCGACGGTGATGCCTGGTCCGCGCCGCGGGTGGCGAATCCGTACGCGCCGAGCATCGTGCGCGGCGCGAAGTCCACGTTGTAGGTGTAGCGGAAGGTGAGCATCCAGTCCGCGGCCCGGCGGGCGAGATCGAGCCAGCGTTGCTCGCCGGTGCGGCGATGCAGCGCGACGTAGGCCATCACCGCCGCGTAGCCGTCTTCGGAGGTGGGGGCGAGGTCGACGTCCTCAGGGGCGCCGTGGATGAACTCGGCTTCGACGAAGCGCGCGTAGTACTCGCCGGCCCGGATGGCTGCGGCGAGATAGCGGCCGTCGTCGTCCCACCGCTGTGCCGCGGCGAACGCCGCCACCCAGGTCAGCCCGGAAGCGCCGGCCCACGACAGCACGCGGCCGTCGTCGGCATGGTGGACCGACCCGACGTTGCCGTCGGATCGTTGCCGTGTGCACACGACGTCGAGGTTCGACCGTACCGCCGTGACCCAGGCGGGATGAGCGGCGGCGACGTCGTCACCGAGGTCGAGGGCGCGCAGCAGGAACAGCGTCGCCTCACCCAGTGTGCGAGCGTGTAGCCCGCCGCGTAGCGGTGTCCAGCTCTGCAGCCAGCCGCGGCCACGTTCCCACCGCCCCCAGAACGTCCCGGACGGCGACAGCTGCGAGCAGATGAAGTCGATCACCCGCTCGGCAGCGGCGACCTCGTCGGCCGCGCCGACCCGTCGCCCGTGGGCCAGCAGGGCGTAAGCC
Organism: Haloactinopolyspora sp.; assembly: GCF_027324685.1. Lineage (NCBI taxonomy): Bacteria > Bacillati > Actinomycetota > Actinomycetes > Jiangellales > Jiangellaceae > Haloactinopolyspora > Haloactinopolyspora sp. The sequence continues at coordinate 28,569 of NZ_DAHVSH010000012.1, read as the reverse complement.
CAGGGGATGCCGCTCACCCAGCCGACATGCATGGCCTGGCGGTCGACGCGCTGCCCGTCGCGGCCGGTGACCTCGCGATCGAATCCGACGGTCTCGAGCAGCACCCCCGGGTCAGGGTCGTAGTGCCAGCGCACCAAGCCTTCGGCGGCGATCGCCGCAGCGTCCTCGAGCGTGCACCACGGCTCGACCGGATGCGCGTGCCGGTTCGCCTCGTACACCGAACGCAGCACCGGCGCGTACCCATGGCGCTGTGCCGGAAGCGTCCCGACCGAGGCCGACAGTCGAACCCGCTCGCCCGGGCGCCAGGTGTAGCTCGCCGCGGTCGCCGGCAGCGGTGCGCTCGAGCCGTAGTACGTCACCGGATCCTCCCGGAACGGGAAGACGACGTGGGCACGGGCGCGGGTACCGGCGTGGTCGAACCCGACGCCGGTCAGCCCGCACGCCGACGTCTCCGCGGTGAGCACGACGACACCGCCGCCCTCCCCCCAGGCGAAGACCGCTGGCGTCGCGGCGCGATCGGAGCGGAACGACCAGTGGTCGCTGACCATCCCGGCCGCGTCCGCCGCGCCGACTTCGAACCGGGGAAACCGGCGCTCACACGCCGCCGGCCGGTTCTCGCCGTAGAACAGCCCCGGGATCAGCCACCACGGGTCCGAGGCGTCGTCGACCCCGGCCACGAGGCGCAGATGCCCGGTGAAGGGATCACCGCCTGCAGTGACGTCGAGCGTGACCGGCGCCAGCCCGGCAGCGTCCGGCTCGCCGACCTCGACGGTGACGGTCAGCGGTCCGACGACCACCTCGCCGGGTGTGGCCCGGCCGACAGCGGCGAGCACCGCGCCGTCGGCGTCCAGCACCTCGAGGCCGAAGCGCGGCCGGTCCTCAGCCATCGGCGTCGTCCACGGCCCACTCCAGCAGGTCGACCTCCTGGACCGGCTCCTGCGGGTCGCGTGGGACGCGGAACGTCCGGATCTGGCTGGCGCCGAAGTCGGCCTCCACAGTGCGGCCGACGAACGGCAGGTCGATGCGGGCGCGCGTAGGAGCGCCCGTGGTCTCGACCGCGCGGACGATCACGTCCGGAGCCGCGGCATCGCCGTCCTCCCCACCCTTGAGCGCGGTGACCATGACCTGCCCCGATCCGTCGGCGGCGAAACTGTCCTGAGCCGGGCGAGAACCGTCGTGGAAGCTCTCCAGCATCGCCCGCACGGGCGCGCCCAACTCGGCCGCGCGACGGGTGAGCCCGGCCGTGCGCCAGTCACCGGAGTGTGGCACCAGGAGGTACCGCCAGGTCTGCACGCCCTGGTCCTGGAAGGAGTAGAAGCCGTCGGGGTCGAGCAGACGGGGGTCGTGCCAGGAGTAGACCGGGCTGCGTACGGCGGTGATGCCGATGCTGGGCGTGGTCGAGCCGTCCTGGGCTGCCGGCGAGACGTCGTAGGCGTGCTTGGCGTTGTTCACCACCGCCAGTCCGGCCCGTGCGTCGCCGACGGCCCCGGTCAGGTCGACCCACGACTGACCCGGCTCCTCGGCGCCGTCCACCGGCCGGGGCAACGTGCCGAACGGGATCTCGTAGGTGCCTTCTGGCTCGGTCAGCGCCGTCGGGAACCGCAGCTTCAACAGGTGTGCCTGCTCGCGCCAGTCGATGGTCACCCGGACCTCGAGCTCGTCCACGCCCTGGCGCAGGATGAACTCCTCCACCATCGTCGAGCGACCCCACGCGCGCTCGACCCGCAGGCGGGCGCGCTCGGGCCCGGTCTCACGCAGCACCATCCGGGTGGTGCGCATCGCCTCGCCCGGCCAGGCGTAGGAGATGACCCGGTGCCCCCACGTATCGGTGGGGTCCTCGCTGACCTGCGTGTGCTCACCTCGAGCGCCGGCGACGACGTCCGCGCCGGTCCGCTTGTCCAACAGGCTGGTCAACCAGCCGGTCGACGGGTCGAACTCAGCGCGGAGCACGTCGTTCTCCAGCGTCGTCTCCGTCGCGCGCAGCAGGCCGGGCGGCTGGGCGCTCCACGGCGCGTCGTGCGGCGCCGCACCCGGGCGCAGCCGGTAGAGCCGGTACCCCAGCGGCGGCACCTCGGCCCGGAACACCGCTGCCCCGCGGCCCTTGTCGTCGGTGGTGGCCACCGACTGGGTGGGCTGGGACGGCGTCCGTCGCCCCTCGGCGTCCACGACGTGCACACCGGTGGGCTGGACGCCGTACTGCAGCTCCACGTCGGTGATCACCGGCCACGGATGCGGGTTGAACACGAGGACCGGCTGCGTCCCGGCTTCCATCGGAATGTCGACGTCGCGGGCGAGCACGTTGTGCACCCTCGTCATGATCCGCTTCGAGATCGCGACCGCTTCGCCCAGCTGGTCGCGGGCGTCGTCGTAGGCGGTCTCGATGGCCGACCCGGGCAGCACGTCGTGGAACTGGTTGAACAGCAGCTGCTTCCACGCGTGGCCGAGCTCGTCTCGCGGGTAGGCCAGCGCGTTCGTCACCGAGCCGATGACGGCCCACCGCTCGGCGGACAACAACGCCGCCTGGGCACGCCGGACCCACGCCTTGATACCGGAATGCGCCGAGTAGCACCCGGCCGCGTGGTGTTGCAGGTCGTCGCGCCACACCGGCAACTCGTCCATGCCTTCGCGACCTTTGCGGGCGATCAGCTCGTCGAAGTAGCGCCGCGGTGACGACATCGTCAGCCTCCCGAACGAGCCCATCCGGTCATGACGGTAGATGGACTCGATGTTCGCCTTCGTCGGCCCACCGCCGTGATTGCCGACACCGTAGAAGATCATGACGTCACCCAGCGAGCGATCGAGCTGGCCGAGCGACTTCTCCGTCTGCCCGGCGACGTCACCGGGCGGGCTGCAGTACTCGAACGGGATCCGGTAGGCGAGCACCCGGCTGCCGTCGGGCGACTCCCACCAGAACGCGGTGCCGTCCAGGTCGCTCTCGTGCGGGCCGGGCCGCAGGAAGCAGTAAGAGTCCATCCGCTGCCCACGCAAGATGGCCGGCAACATCGCGTTGTGGCCGAACGGGTCGACGTTCATGCCGACGCTGGCCGTCACGCCGAACTTCTCGTACAGGTACCGCTGCCCGTACAGGCCCTGCCGGGCGAACGACTCGCCACCGGGCATGTTGCAGTCCGGCTCGACCCACCAGCCGCCGGTCATGACCCAACGGCCGTCCGCGATGCGCTGCTTGATCTGGTCGAACAGTTCCGGGTCGGACTCCTCCACCCACGCCAGCAGCACCACCTGGTCGCAGGTGAACACGAAATCGGGATACTCCTTCATCCGCTCGATGGCCGAGCGGAACGTCGCGCGGGCCTCCTGATAGCCCTCCTGCCATGGCCACAACCACACCGGATCCAGGTGGGCGTTGCCCACCATGTGCACCGTGCGGTCCGGGGTGGCGATGGGCCGCTTCGGCTCAGCGGGTCGTTCGGCGGTCATGCGATCTCCTGTCGATCAAGTCGAATCCGTGGTGGCGGTGAGCGCGAGCCGTCGGATCGTGCTCTCCGCCACCGGTAGCGCGGGGATCAGCGCGGCGTGCAGCGCGTGATAGACGTCCGGTTTGCCGGTCCACATCGTCCTCGCCGGCTGGTTCGACGGGTCGAGTTCGTGGTGCCAGCTGCCGTACACGGGGTCGTGCAGGTGCCGTCGGGCGTAGTCGGTCCACTGGTTCAGATCGTCGGCGTACCTGGCCAGCCCGGTCCGCCGCCGCCAGGTGCCCGCGGCGGCGATGGCTTCGGCCACCACCCAATGCGGGCGTTGGGTCACTACGGGTTTGCCGTCCCAATCGACGGTGTAGACGAAGCCCGGTGCTCCGTCGGCGGCCCAGCCGAGGGTCACCGCGGTGTCGTAGAGATGGCCGGCCGCTTCGGCCAGCCACGGCGGCGGTGCGTCATAGGTCGAGGCCAGCTCGAGCAGGAGCCGGCTCCACTCGAACAGATGCCCGATGGTCACTCCATACGGCCGGAACTCGTCGTTCGGGCGCTCGCGGTTGTAGTCGCGCAGCTCCGTCCAGTCTGGCGCGTAGTGCTCGGGAAGCAACCAGTCGGCGTGCCGCGCGCGCTGGTTGATGAAATGGTCGGCGATCGCGGTGGCGCGATCGCGCCATAGCGGCTGCCTGGTGTGGCCGTAGGCGGCGAGCATCGACTCCACCCCGTGCATGTTCGCATTGGAGCCCCAGTACTCCTCGCGCACGGTGAACGCCTGGTCCCACCCTTCGACCAGGGCGGCGTCGGATTCGGACCAGAAATACCGGTCGACGACGTCCAGCACGTCGGCGAGCAGGTCGTCACCGCCGGGCACGCCGGCCGCCGCCGCGGCCGAGGCGGCCAACACGACGAAGGCGTGCTGGTAGGCGGCCTTGCGGCGGGACTCGGCCGTGTCGGCCAACGAGACGACGTAACCGCCGTGGGCGGGGTCGCGAAACATCCCGGCCAGCGCATCGACGCCGTGAGCGGCATAGCGCGGCGCGTCGGGGTATCCCATCAGGCAGCCGACGCTGAAACAGTAGGTCATCCGCGCGGTGATGAACGATTCGAGCGGATACGCGGGGTCGACCCCGCCTCGCATATCCAGGTAGCCGAACCCGCCGGACTCGAGGAGGGCGCCGCGGGCGAAGTCGAGCAGTCGCTTCGCTTGGCCGATCCCGGCCGTCGTTTCCTCGTCCGGATTCACGTGGTCGTCCATGCGGGTGGTTGGTCTCCGTCTCTCCCACGGCCGGCACCGGTGCACCAGCCTGATGTCGTCGGTCTGCGTGGTCAGCCCTTGCGCCCCTGGGTCGCGATGCCTTCGATGACGTGGCGCTGAGCGCAGGCTTTGTCGCCGACGCCGCCGCATGCGGTCCGCCTCCGCACCATCGACGCTCCCTGCCTCGGCCGAACGAGCTGGCGCCTACGACGTGCGGCAACGCCGCACAATGCTTACTGGGATCGATCCCAGCAATCTCCGGCATCATGGCAATGGGTGCGGGGGTGCGTCAACTCAGTCCGGCCCTCGTTCACCTCGTGGTCGTGCCCTGTGGGCGAGACCTGCAGGACGAACGGGTCTCTCCCTTGACAGCGTCGCAGAAGCACGCGCTGCGCTCATGGGCGAGATCGTTCCCATATGCCAACCCTGAAACAGACCCAGCACCGCACCCGCACAGCGCAAGATCACCGAGGTGATTGCTCGTCCCACATACGCATCACGACGGGTTACGCCCGGTGTGCGGTCAGTCGGCTGCGGGCGCCTGGATCGAGTCGCGGTCGACGATCTTGGTCGACATCATCACCGTCAGCGGCGCGGAGTCCGGCGCGGCGATGCGTTCCAGCAGGCGGCGCACGGCGGTCTCACCCAAGGCGGACTCGTCTTGGGCGACTGCGGTCAGTCCCGGCGTGACCAGGCTCATCCACGGAGCGTCGTCGAACGAGACGAGGCTGACGTCGGCAGGGATGGACAAGGCGAGGTCGTTGGCCGCGCGCCAGACGCCCTCGGCGAGGACGTTGTTGGCCGCGAACACGGCCGTAGGCCGGCGATCGGTCTGCAGCAAGGCGACCGCGGCGGCGTGTGCAGCCTCCACGTCCCAACCCGATGACACGACCAGGTCGGGGTCCAGCGGGACGCCGGCCTCGGACAGGGCGGCGTGGTAGCCGGAGTGTCGTTCGCGGCCGGTGGTCCACGTCGTCTCGTCGATGAACAGCGCGATCCGCCGGTGTCCGAGGTCGATGAGGCGCTGGGTGACGCGCTGCGCGGCGTGATGGTTGTCGACGACGACGGCGTCGACGTCCCCGGCGGCGAACTGGCGGTCGACCTCCACGACCGGAATCCGATGCCGGGACAAGTAAGTACTGACGTCGGCCGACACCGGCGTGACGACCACCCCCGCCACCCGCATGGCTACGAACGTCTCAGCCGCCTCCAGTTGAGCCTCGACCGATCCGCCGTCCTCGGCGAGCACCATGCTGTAGCCCTGGCCGCGCGCGGCAGCACCGGCGCCGGCCGCGAGCCGGGCGTAGAAAGAGTTCCGCAGGTCCGAGACCAGGACACCGAGAGAGAGGCTGACCTGCTGTTTGAGATAGCGAGCCGTCGCGTCGGGCACGTAGCGCAACTCGCGCGCGGCGTCCAGGACTCGCTCACGTACGTCAGTGGCCACGTAGCCGCGGCCGGTGAGCGCGCGCGAGGCTGTCGACCTGGAGACGCCCGCGGCCTCGGCCACGTCCTTGATGGTCGCGCGGCGGACCGTTCCGCCGGCGGCTGCCGCCGCGTCATTGCCCTTCCGGCTCACCGATCCGCCCCCTTCAGTGCTGAACCACGTCGATCAACGCTTCCGCATGCTGGCCGAAACGCACGTCACCGACGGTGAGATCGACCGCGACACGAGCCCGGCGCCGGAGGGTTGCGTCGGTGGTGACCACCACGGACGCGGTGGTCTCCGCGCCGGCCCGCAGCGGGAGGACGAGGTCCTCCGGGTCCGCGGCCCAGCCCGCCGGCAGCACCATTCGTGCCAAGGCTTCTGCGTCGTCCGGCAACGGGTTGCGCACCGTGACATCGAGATGAACGGTACCCGCGGGCTCGCAGGTACCGCGATACGGCGCGATGCTCGCCATGACGCCACCGGCGCCCAAGTCGATCTCGTCCAGCGGCAACAGCTCGTGGTGAATCTGGACGAGCTCTTCGCCCTCGTCGGTCAGCATGTCGAGGTAGGCGTCGTCGACCCATCGCGGCTCCCAGTGACCGCTGATCATGAGCCCGGGCGCCACTTTCCGGTACAAGGCGGCACTGCGCCGGTAGTCCTCGATCCGGAACAGGTTGCGGTACTGGTAGTTGAGGATCTCGCGTTTCTGGCCGGGGATGCCGAGCCCGTCCTGTTGGTCGCCGGTGACCATCACCGTGACGCCGTCGACGTCGAACTCGAAGCCCGCGGCGTAGAGCGTGTGCCCGGGCAACTCGTGCACCACGATCTCGTACTCGCGCCAGGTGAACGGCTCTCCGACAGCGAGCTCGCGATCCACCGGAATCGGGTCGTACCACAGGCAGGGCAGGTCGTAGCGTTCCGGTTGGCGCAGGATCGGCGCGACGTTGGCCGGTGCCCACACCTCGGTGCCCTCGACCGCGTGCAGCAGCGGGATCCCGGCGACGTGGTCGTCGTGATAGTGCGTGGGCAAGGCCACCTCGACTCGTCGCACGCCGTAGTGCTTGCGTAGCGCCGGCAACGACGCCAGCCACGGCCGCCGGGACGCGCGGTCGGTACCGGCCGGCAGCCCGGTGGTCATGTCGTAGCCGTAGTCGATGATCATCGCGTTCCCGGTGTCCGACAGCAGCACGTACGAGCACGAGTTGCTGGTCCGGTTCAACAGCAGGTGCGGGGTCAGCTCCACGAACGGGTTGTCCAGGCGGTCACGCAGATCCCACGGCTGTGGCCGTCGGGAGTCGACGTAGCGCTGCATCCGCTCGGCCAGCAGCTCGAGCGCGTGCCGCGGCTCGGGCATCGGCTCGCCGTGCGACGGCAGCAGCAGGTCCAGGGGCTCGTCGAGCAACTGGTAGCAGCTCAGCACCGTCATCGCCGGGCCCTCGTTCTCGGTGTACGACCACTGCGTCGCGGCCAGTGACCACACCTTGCCCGGCGCGTAGATCAAGTCGCCGGTGAAGGCGAGCGTCCGTCCGTCTTCGGCCTCGACGACGTAGGTGACCGACCCGGTCGTATGCCCGGGCGTCGGGAGCACGCGGACGCGGACTCCGCCGTAGTCGGCGGTTCGGTACTCGGGCACGAGCCCGGCCACCGGCACCGAGTTCAGGATGGAGAACTTGTCCTGGCGCAGGTTGTAGTCGTTGACGATCGGTCGCGACGACCACATCTCGTCCGCGTGGGCGAACAGGTCCTGTTCCACCGGCGGCACGTGGATGGCGATACCGGCTTCGACCGCCTTGGGCAGCCCTTGGCCCTGGTCACGATGGTGGTGGGTCATCAGGACATCGGTGAGGCGCCCGATGCCCATGGCGTCGAGATGGTCGAGCACGGCGCCGGAGCCGAAGTCGATGGCGATTCCCGTGGGTAGGGCGTCTGGCTCCGTCGGGTCGGCGGCGGCGCGGATGACGTAGACGTGGCAGGTGTCCCGTACGCGGAACACGCCCGGCGCGACTTCCGAGACCGTTGGGTGCATGGGCCCGATGGTATCGTTCCCACAATGTCGACGCCGTTCTCTGGCTCTCGCGAAGCCGCAGTATCCCGTCTCGTTCCGACTCCGCAGCAGGTCAGGTTGGGCTCCGGCGAGGTGTCGTTCGCCTCGGTTCGCGGCGCGGAGCATTTCGGTGATCGTTGGCGCGATTCGGCTCCCATGGCCACCACGGAGCGCCATCGATCACCGAACGAGTTGGTGGTCGAGGTCACCGTCGACGGCTCGGGCGATCTGCCGGCCGAGGGCTACCGTCTGACCGTTGCCGGAACGGACGACGAGCCGACTGCCACGGTCGTGGGGGCCGACTCGGCCGGCGCGTTCTACGGGACGCAGACCCTGCTGGCCTTGGTCCGCGACGCCGGGGACGGCACGTACCACCTGCCCCGGATCGAGATCGACGACCACCCGGACCTCGCCTGGCGCGGCACGATCGAAGGCTTCTACGGTCCGCCCTGGTCGCACGCTGATCGGCTGGCACACCTCGACTTCGCCGGCCGGCACAAGCTCAACGCCTACGTCTACGCGCCCAAGGACGACCCGTACCATCGCCAGCAGTGGCGCGAGCCCTATCCCGACGAGGAGTTGGCTCGCGTGGGCGAGTTGGTGGCGCTCGCCGAGCGCCGGCACGTGCGTTTCGTGTTCTCCGTCTCGCCCGGGCTGTCGATGGTCTACAGCGATCCGGCCGAGGTGGACCTGCTCGTGCGCAAACTCGAGCAGGTCTGGAAGGTCGGTGTTCGCGACATCGCGCTGCTGTTCGACGACATCCCGCCGGAGCTGGAGCACGAGGCCGACGTCGCCGCCTTCGGCTCCGAACCCGGTTCGTCGGCCCGCGCCCACGCTGCGGTGTGTGCCCAGGTGCAGGAGCGATTCCGACACGTACATGGCGCGCAGCGGCCGCTGATCATGGTGCCCACCGACTACGCGGGCACGCAGAGCTCGCCCTACCGCGAGCACCTCACCCGCGAGCTTCCCGATGACGTCCTCGTCTGGTGGACCGGACGTGACATCGTCGTCGGCGACATCACCCGCGCCGAGATCGACGCGGCGGCGGCGAGCTACGGCCATCGGCTACTGCTGTGGGACAACTTTCCGGTCAACGATTTCGACTTCGCGCGGCTGTTCCTCGGTCCGCTGGTCGGCCGGACCACCGAGGTGGCTGGTTCGGAACTCGTCGGTATCACCGCCAACCCGATGCCGCACGAAGCCGCGTCGGAGATCGCACTGGCCACCGTCGCGGACTGGGCGTGGAACCTGGGCGCCTACGACCCCGACGCCGCTCATGCGCGCGCGTTGCAGGTCGTTCCGGACACCGGTCGTATCCGGCGGCTCGTCGAATCGTGTCGCACCTGGCCGCCGTCCGCGCCCCGAGCGCCGCAACTGTCGGCGTGGATCGAGGCGCTCATGGCTGGTGGCAGTGATCGGGCGGTGGCCGAGAGCGGACTCCGGGATGCGTTCACGGCCATGATCAACGAGGAACCAGCCGGTGAGCCGGCTGGGCGGCTCGAACGTGAGGTCGCGCCGTGGCTACGTGCTCAGGCGGCTGTCGGCCGGGCTGGTCTTGCCGCTCTTGACCAGTTGAACTCGCCCTCGTCGTCGGGTCGCGAGGCGGTGGAGCAGGCACTAGCCGCCGCCGAGGCCTGCGAGCAGAACGTGCTGCACGACGTCGTACTGCCGCTTGCCCGCAACGCGCTCGATTCGTGAGCGAGACGGCGATTCGCGCGCCACACCAGCTATGGGTTCTCCGATGAGCCTGCGTCGGCGCTCCGGCCAGCCGTATCGATATCTCTGATCGCCAGTTCGAACCAATCCCTCGCCGAGGCGATGTCAGCCAGAACGAGTGACCTGCCGCCTGTCTCGGTCTCTTGCCGTGCCTCCTGATATGCGAGCTCCCACCCTTCCATCACGCGCAGGGGCAGTGGCGGCCACTGTTGCGCGCGGCGGAACGCGAACGTGCGCACGCAATACTCGCGCACAGTGGACAGGTCAGGACCGGCGTTCCACAGCAGCTGCAGATCGACGAGATCGTGAGGACGGGCACAGCCGGGGTCGGTCACGGCATGGACCTTCTGTGCGATCTGGTATTCGAGGTCGATCAGCCGTACCGGCTGCGGGTTCCCGAAGCCGAAACGATCGCTCAGCTCGACAAGCTCGTCATCGATGGCGTGGATGGCATGGGCTTCCGGCTCGATCTCGGGGTCGGACACTTCTACGTCTAACCCTGCCCACTCGCGCCCGAGGAAGGACAGTGTGACCCGGTACGGGTGCACCAAATACTGGGGCCGGGCAAGCCCCGGGTCGTGCAGTCGCTGCGTCTTCAGGGCCGCGGTGAATGCCACACGATCAGGCGCGTCAGGATCCTTTCGCAGCGCGCCCTTGGCCGGGGGCACGACGCCCCAGCCCTGCGCCAGGCGTGCGCGGAACTCTTCCTCGAAGGCCACGCCTCGCTCTCCAGTGGAAACGTCCAGATCAGCCGTGGCACGCGTACCGCGCTCTCCCATGCGGAGCTTGACGCCCATACCGCCCTTGATGACGACAGCGTCAGGCAGCATCTGGGACACGATCAACGTGCAAAGCATTCGGCGCACTCGGGCGCTAGGAACCCCGAACTCACGCGATGTCTCCTCCAGCCTGGTGTTCAGCTGCGCGGTGTTCAGCGGTGGTGCGGCGGCACTCATCCGGCGCGCCTTTCCTGGTTCAGCCCCGCGACGTCGTGGTCGTCGATCAGCTCGCGTCGGTGGGCTTGATCGACCAGGGCCTTCCAGCGCTCTGGCGGCATCCTGTCGCGCAAGTCCCGCAGGGCGCGCGGGACGGTTGTCGCCGGGATACTCTCGTAGTGCGTCAAGTCATCATCGGGCACGTCTGCCCGGGCCTCGAGGTCGACCCATTCTGGAAGCGTCCTTCGTACTCGGCGGCGAGTCGCGACCCGGATGCGGTGCGGGTTGAACTGCCCCAGGCCCAGCAGATCGAGCACGGCCTCGCGCTGCAAGAAAGCTCCGCGGCCGGCCAGGGCCGCTGCAGCTGCCGGCTGGGTCAGTTCTGTCGTAGGCACATCGCGGTGTACGTACACGCCGTGGCCGTAGGCACGCAGCGCGCCGCGGTGCGCGAGCTTGCGCACCTCCACAGCAGGCACTCCCGCGTCTTCGGCCTCGGAGATCGTGACGACGCCATGCCGCGCTGCGGCGATCTCCCACAGATCTCGTCGATAGCCCACGACACCACCTCCACGGTCAAAAGCGTACCATTTCTAGTACGCTTTTGGCACGCCAGATCGCACTTCGCTGTGAACCCGTCCGGATGGCTGCGGGGCTCGTGTCCGTCCTCACTCCGGGCGGGGGTCCCAGCGGAAGCGACGGATGGCCACGATGGCGCCGAGAACACCCCACAGCGCCAGCACCCCGAGACTGTCCCACGCGAAGCCGGTTCCCTGCGCCATGGCGCCGAGCAGTGCGTCGTTGAACGGCCGCACGGGCAGCGCACCTGTCACGACGTTCACCGTGTCGGACTGGATCGGCATGTACGTGCCGGAGAGGAAGACCAGCGGGAACAGGACGAACTGGACGACGGCCGGGGCCGCCTCGGCGTTGCGGATCAAGGCGGCGACGGCCACACCGATCGCGCAGAAGCTCGCCGCACCCAGCAGCAGGGTCACCACGATCGGCAGCCACTGCGACCGGTCCGGGACCGGCACGCCGTACAGCCGCCCGACCAGGACGATCAGCCCGGCGACGACCACACTGACCAGCACACAGTGCGCCAGCAGACCGACGAAATACATCCACGTGGGCAGCGGCGTGGCCCGCACGCGTTTGAGGATCCCGTTCTGCCGCCGCGTCGCCAGCACGATCGCCAGCTGGCTGTAACAGGACCCCAGCACCGACAACGCCGCGATCGTGGCGACGTAGTACCGCAGTGGCGAGACGCCGTAGAAGTACGAACTCGCCGAGCCGCCGTTGAACAGCGCCCCGAAGATCGTGATGACCAGGACCGGCATGACGAACGTGAAGAAGGCGCTTTGCGGATTGCGCCAGAACGACAGCTGCTCATAGCGGACCTGGTGCCACACCATGGCGCTCATCGCAGGCTCCCTTCGAGGGTCGATTCGGCCGCGTCGTCGCGGGTGAGGCGCAGGTAGACGTCTTCCAGACTCGGGCGTTCGACCACGAGCTGGTCCAGCGTGCAGTCACGGCGCAACGCCCATTCGGTGAGTTGATGCAGCGTCATCGTCGGCTCGGCGGACTCGACGGTGACGAGCCCGTCGCCGTCCGGTCGCGCCGGGACGGGCAGCTCGCCGACGCTGATGTCCGGTGGTGGCGCGAAGCGGATCCGAGCCCGCTCGGTGTCGCGACCACCCAGGCTCGCCGTCGTGCCCTCGGACACGAGGCGACCGTCGGCGATGATCGCGACCCGATCCGCAAGCTGCTGCGCCTCCTCCATGTAGTGCGTGGTCAGCACGACGGTGGTGCCGGTGTCGCGTAGTCGGCGTATGAGCTCCCAGGCGCTGCGGCGGGCGTTCGGGTCGAAACCGGTCGTGGGTTCGTCGAGGAACAGCAGGCTCGGGTTCCCGATCATGCCGAGCGCGAGGTCGAGGCGGCGCTTCTGCCCGCCGGAGAGCGTGCGCACCTTGCGTCGCTCGAGTCCGGCCAGATCCACCAGGCCGATGACCTCGTCGACGTCGCGGGGCGCACGGTAGTAGCCAGCGTTGCGAGCCAGCGTCTCGCGCACCGTGAGGTACGGCTCGACGGCGATGTCCTGCAACACCAGGCCGATCCGTTCGCGCAACTCCCGGCCGCGAGAGCGGTCGCCGGGGTCGATCCCGAGCACGTCCACGCTGCCGGCGTCGCGTCGGCGGAACCCCTCCAGGATCTCCAGGGTGGTGGACTTGCCCGCGCCGTTGGGCCCGAGCAGCGCGAAGATCTCGCCGGAGGCGACGGTGAAGCTGACGTCGCGGACCGCGAGCACGGCGCCGTAGCTCTTGCGTAAGCCCTCGACCGTCACGGCCGCACACATGTGACTTCCAGGTCGATGTCGAGGTAGCGGCCGGTGATCCCGCGCCCGGCGGTGATGCCGTGCTGGGTCCGGTCGACGCGGGTCGCGGCACGTGCGGTGAACGTGGATCCGTCGGCGTCGACGTCGTGCACGGTCAGCCGGGCAGGCTGGGCGACCCCGCACACGGTGAGCGTGCCGTCGAGGTGCGTGCCCCCCGGGTCGTCGAAACCGTCGGCTTCGAAGGTGATGACCGGGTGACGCTCGACGTCGAGGTAGCGCGCCGAGCGAACCTCACGATCGCGCTGCGCGGTGCCGGTGTGGAAGCTGGCGGCGTCGATCTCGACGTGGACGGAGGATGCCGCGGTGGGTTCGGCGACGTCGACGGTGCCGCCGCGGGCTTCGAACGTGCCGCGAACCGGCAGGAGCCCGAACACGTGCCGGGTGCGGAAGTTGATCGTGGTGGCGTCCGGGTCGATCCGGTAACGGCCGAGGCGGGGGGTGGGGGTGATCGGGTCTGTGGTGTTCATGGCGTCCATTAGAGCGGACCGCGGATATCGACCCACAGCGTCGAGCGTTCGGTTCGCGACCGCCGTTCGTCGGCGGTGGCGCACGGGCATGCGACTTTCGTCGGCACTTCACCCCGCGGATGGTTGTTGACGGGCGGGATCTACGGCAGTGGTCTCCTACCGTGGGCGCATGACCGACCGAACGTGGCTGCCGCGGCACTGGCTGGCCGTCGACGTCGTGATCGCCGTCGCGGTCACGGCCCTGGACACCGTGCTGACCCTGGCCGGGCAGACATGGTGGCCGCATGAGCCGGACGCACTGGCGTGGTTCCTGCTGGGCGTGCAGGCGCTGGCCTGCCTGACCCTGGTGGCCCGTCGCCGCGCGCCGCTGGCCGTTCTCGTCGTGCTGGGCGTGTTCACGCTGCTGGTGACGGTGTTGATCGAACCCGCCGGCGTGTTGACGCCGATGGCTTCGGACACGTTGTGGGCGCCGCTGGCGACGGTGGTCGCGGCCTACGGTCCGGTGTACTACCGGCAAGACCGGCGGGTGGCGGTCGCCGTCCTCGCCGCCGTCACCCTGGTGATCATCCGGCCGTGGGACCCCTCGGCCGTCGTCATCACCATCGGGTTGTTACGCACGGCTGTGGGCCCCCTGCTCGCGCTGTACTTCGACGCTCGCCGACGGCTGGTACGTGCGCTGACCGAGCGGGCCGAACGGGCCGAGCGGGAACAGCACCTGCTGGCCGAGCAGGCCCGGGCCGAGGAGCGCGCGCGGCTGGCCGGAGAGATGCACGACGTGGTGACGCACCGGATCAGCCTGATGGTCCTGCAGGCCGGTGCGCTGCGGATGACCGCTCCGGACGACGCCACTCGGCAGGCCGCCGACGAGTTGCGCGCCGCAGGTACACAGGCGCTGGACGAGCTGCGCGACCTGGTCGGCATCCTGCGCACGGCCCCCGGCGGCGACGAGTCACCGTCGATCCCGGCGATCGAGGAGTTGATCGACGAGTCGAACGCCGTGGGCGTCCCGGCCGAGTTGATCGAGACCGGTGACCGCTCGCTCGCTTCCCCGGTCGTGGGACGTACCGCGTACCGTGTCGTGCGGGAGGCGTTGACCAATGTCCGCAAGCATGCGCCTGGAGCGAGGGTGACCGTACGGCTCGAGTACAGCGATACCCACGTCCGTCTCACCGTGCACAACACCGCCCCCACGGCACCACCCAGCCCTGAGCTGGCCAGCCGCGGGTCCGGCCTCGGGTTGCGGCACCTGCGTCAACGCATCGAGCTAATCCACGGAACGCTGCGTGCGGGTGACACGCCCGACGGCGGTTTCCAGGTGGACGTGGAGCTGCCGGCGTACGTACCGACCGCGGATCCGGTGGCGTGAGGATGGCTGAGCAGGTGCGCGTGGTCCTGGTGGACGACGAGCCGATGGTGTGCGGGTTCCTGCGAACCATCCTGGAGTCGGCCGCAGACATCGAGGTCGTGGACACCGCCCATGACGGCTCGGCCGGAGTGGAGGCGGTGACGCGGCAGCGTCCGGACGTCGTCCTGATGGATCTCCGCATGCCCGTGATGGACGGGCTGACCGCGATCGAACGCATCATGGAGCTGTCCGACCCACCGGCCGTGGTGGTCCTGACGACCTTCGACGCCGACGAGTACGTGTTGCGTGCGCTGCGGGCCGGCGCCGTCGGGTTCCTGGTGAAGTCGACACCGCCGGAGGATCTGATCGGGCTGGTGCGGGTGGCCGCGGAAGGACACACCGTTCTGTCCGCCGCTGCCGCGCGCCGGCTCGTCGCGTCGTCGAGCGACAACCATTCGGCCGGTCGCAGGGCACAACAGCTGGTGGAGTCGCTGACCGAACGCGAAGCCGAGGTGCTGGCCTGCCTCGGGGAGGGGTTGTCGAACGCGCAGATCGGGGCACGGCTCTATCTCTCCGAAGCCACCGTCAAGGGCTACGTGTCGCGCACGCTGGACAAGCTGGGGTGTGCCAACCGCACCCAGGCCGGCCTGATCGCCCACGACGCCGGCCTCGTCGAGAAGTAGACCCACGCCATGGTGGGTTGGTCTTGGGCGTCATAGCGCCCAAAACCAACCCACCATTCGTCGTGACGGCGCAGCGTTGTCAGTCAGATCGAGAGCACTTGACCGGCCTCGCGCAGCGCGTCCTGCAGCACCGCCACGTCGATGCCCTGGACCGCCCGGCCGGACCGCGCGGCCTGTACCGCCGCCAGCCCTGCCGCGTGCCCGAGCATCTGGTACTGCACCTCCATCCGCACCGAGGCGAACGCCACATGCGAAGCGGACACGCACACCGGCACGATCAGGTTCGTGCACTCCTCGTAGCGCGGGACCAGACTGCGGTAGGGCACGGGGTAGGGCTGCACCGGCACCGACAGATAGCCCTCGGTGAACACCATGCCCACCGGCTTGGGGTGCTCGTCCACCCACCGCCATGTGCGCTGCACTTCGCGCACGTCGATGTGGTACGAGCCCATGGCGACCACATCGTGTTGCCGCCGTGGCCTGGGTAGCAGGTCATGCTCGGTCAGGACGTACTCGCCGAGCATCCGGCGCGCCTCGCGGACGTAGAGCTGGTGCGGCAGATGGCCGGTGTCGGCGAACTCGTCACGTGGGTAGCCCCACGTCGACATCTCCGCGCGCACGTTGGCCGGTACCGCCGGATCGTTGGCGAGGAACCACAGGAAGTCCTGGGCGTGGTGCAGGTGATGCAGGCGGATTCTCTCGCGCTCGGCGGCGTCGCCCTCCGGGTACCGCCAGGCCGAGCCGTCCAGCACGCTCAGTGAGAACGGGCCGATCGAGTTGCCGTCGCACTTGCCATTCGGCAGGTTCTTCTCCAGCCCGAGCAGGCGCCCAGCGCGCTCCTCGTAGCCGTCGCGCCGCCACCGGTCGAACAGCCGCCGGCCCAACTCCCAGTACGCGTCGTCGTACCCGTCGCGTCGATGGAACGGAATGCGGTCGTCGGCCTGGGTCAGGCACACCCGGTAGCCGTACGACATGACGCCGCCGTCGCCGACGCCCACCTCGGCCAGCGGGCGGTCGTGCAGTTGCGGCAGGATCGGCCCGCCCTGCTCACCGGTCGGGTCGTCGGCGAACGGAGAGATCCACGCCGGCATGGTGTGCCGGCCCGGGACCAGTTCGCGCCGGCCGGCGTACCGCTCCCCGTACAGTCCCCGGTCCTCACGGCCGACGGCGTACGACACACCGGCCGCGGCCATCACATCGCCCTCGTAGCTCGCGTCGACGAACACCGCACCGGCCACCCGCCCGCCGTCGGTCAGCACGATCTCGCCGATCACGCCGCTGTCGGACACGACCACACCGTCGAGGCGCGCGCCGAACCGGACGTCGACCCCCGCGCGCTCGAGCCAGTCGAGGAAGATGCGCTCGGCGACGTGCGGCTCCGGGCCGGCGAAATGCCCTTCGGCGACGCCGTAATGCTCGGCGACCGCGGTGCGGAACCGCCCGGCCATCCCGCGCACCACCCGCACGTCACCCACGTCGGTGTAGCCCAGCCCACCGGAGGTCATCCCGCCGACGTGCCGCCCCGGTTCGAGCAGGACGACCGACGCACCGGCCTCGGCGGCCGCCACCGCGGCACAGACACCGCCGGACGTGGCGCCGTACACGACGACATCAGCGTGGTTCATGAGTTCTCCCGGTATTCCGCGGCCCGGACCGCGTCCCGCCGGGTCCGGTAATCCGCCCACGTGCGCGCCACCAGAGCCAGATCGTCCCGCGTCAGCTGCTCACCGGAGTTGTCGATGGACTCCAGGTAGTACAGCGCCGGCAGGGCCGGGTTGGACGTTCCGAGCTCCGCCTGTGCCGCCACGTAGGCACGCCATGACGCCCGATCCGGCATCGGCCACTGGTCGGTGTCGATCAGGTGACCAGGCAGGCTGTGCGTCGCCACGGCGTGCCGGAAGCGCAGTTGGTCCACGACGCTCACCGGGTCGCCGTGGACGTCGCGCTCCAGCACGTCGTTGAGCCGGACCATGTCGCAGACGTCGCCGAAGGACGGATGCGGGGTGTGCGTGACGATCAACGCGTCCGGCTTCACGCCCCTGGCCGCTGTGGTGATCGTGGCCAACAGGGTGTGCAGCGCGGCGATGCCCCACGGACCGTCCGTAGCGCGCAGCGACGTTCCGGACGGTGCCCGCTGGGTGAAGTCGAGCTTGAAGCCGTCGGCGTCGAGCCCGTCCGGCCCGAGCAGGCCGGCCACGATGGCCGACAGCCGCTCGCGGTAGGCCGCGTTGGCGACGTCGACGGCGACCGGACGGCCGGTGGCGTCGGTGACGCACTCGTCGGCGGGCAGCCCGCCCGGGTCCCAGGCCTTCCACCACAGCAGGACCCGCCGTCCCGCGGCGTGCTGGGCGGCGATCCAGCCGCGCAGGTCCGGCCAGCGATCCAGGTCCGGCTCGGCGCTGCCGTACGCGGCCTGCCAGCGGTCGTCGATGACGATGATCCCCGGGTCGAGCCCGGCCGTGGCGAGCACGGCCAGGAACTCGTCGTAGACGTCCTGGCGGGCGAGGTCGGGTGCGGCGACGGCTCCGGCGCCACCGACCAGGCCGGTGTCCACCGCTTCGGCGCCCAAGGCCGCTGCCCGCGCGCATTGCGCACCCCACCCGCAGAACACCGGCTCGGACCACCAGGCAGGCGTCGCCGCGGGATCACCGGGCGGCGGCGCCCAGCCGAGCGACACCAGCAGGTCGTGATAGTCGGTGAGGGCCTGCCAGGGGGTCGCGGCCGGGCGCAACACGACCCGCGGGGTGACGACCTCGGCGTCGCCGCGGGTGTGGCCCTCGTAGTCCAGACGCAGCAGGAAGCCGCCGTCGAGCGGGTCGTAGCGCGCCGACGTCATCGTGAGCTCGCTGACCGGCGCGCACAGCGACATCCCCCACCACGGGCCGTCGGGCACGGCGGTCGCCCCGGTCGGCGCTGCGGCGCCGAGGGCCCAGCACAGCGGGGGCGGGGAGAAGATGCCGTGCAGTCGTCCGGGTTCGGCGTCGCCGACGACCCCCAACGACGACGCCACCGCGGACGGGCGCACGACGTGGACGGGTTCGGTCGGGGCCGGGCTGAACAGCGACGCGAAGCCGATCGACGAGCGGAACGTCCCGGCCGCGCCGCTGGCGAGGATCGCCCGGCCACCGAGCAGGGTGACCTCGTCGAGCCGCGCGTCCCGCCAGCCGGCACCGGACGCGACGGCCCACAGTTCGACGCCGCCCGCCGTGCACCGCAAGTGAACGGCCTTGTGCCGCCAGAGCGGACTCGAGGCCGCGACGACGAACTCCACCGCGTCCGGGGTGTGGTCGGCGATCTCCACGGGGGCGATGCCGTACGACTCGTCCCGGCCGCCCACCAGATCGAGGGAGGCCAGCAGGGACAACCGGCTCCACACCCGGCCGTCGGCGCCGGGATCACGCAGCACGGCTCGGGGGCGCTGCCGGTCGACCTCCAGCCGGTACGCCGCGGTGTCCACCACCACGACGTCGCGGCGGTGGTCGACGGTCACCGCACCGGTGTTATCGCTGGCGGGCATCATGACGGTCGGTCACCTCTCGAAGCGTCGGGCGGCGGCTCAGGGTCAGCCGAACGGCGTGATCGGGGCCGGGTCGGGCGGGACGGTCCCGGTGCGGGCGATCTCGGCGTAGAAGCGGCCGGAGTCTTTCACCGTGCGCGTCCCGGTGGTGTAGTCGACGTGGACCAGGCCGAACCGCGGCCGGTACCCCAGCGCCCACTCGAAGTTGTCCAGCAACGACCAGTGCATGTAGCCGCGCACGTCGGCTCCGGCGGCCATCGCCTCGCCCATGGCGGTGACGTGATCACGCAGCAGCGCCACCCGGCGTACGTCGTGGATGCGGCCGTCGTGGGTCGGCGTGTCGCCGAACACGCCGCCGTTCTCGGTCACGATCACCGGGATGCCGTCGTACTCGCGGTGCAGCCGGATCAGCAGGTCGCGGAAGGCCGCCGGAGCGATCTCGTTGCCGTCGTCGGTGCGTGGCACGTCGCCGGCCGGGCCGACCACGCGCCACGGGAACGGCTGCTGCGGGCCTTCGGGCTCAGCGGCGGCCATGACCCGGCGGGTGTAATAGTTGACACCCAGAAAGTCGAGCCGATCAGCGATGGCGTCCTCGTCGCCGGGCCGGATCATGTCCAGCGGGGCGCCGAGTGCTCGCTCGTAGTGCTCACGCATGTCGTCCGGGTAACCCCGACCGAACAACGGGTCGAGGAACCAGCGGTTGCAGTACCCGTCGGAGGCCCAGGCCGCAGCGGCATCCGCGTCGTCGGGTGTCGCCGGCACGCAAGGCAGCAGGTTCAACGCCGGTCCGACCTTCACCTGCGGGTACGACCGCAGGATGTCCGCGCCCGCACCGTGGGCCAGCAGCACGTGATGACCCGCGGCGACCGAAGCTCGCAGGTCGCGCACCCCGGGTGCGTGCAGCCCGAGCCGGTAGCCCAACAGCGCGATGATCCACGGCTCGTTCTGGGTGATCCACCACGGCACGCGGTCAGCCAGCCGATCGGCGACCGCGGAGGTGAACTCGGCGAAGGCATCGACACTCGCTCGCCCGGCCCACCCTCCGTCGGCCATCAGCGCTTGCGGCATGTCCCAGTGGTTCAGGGTGAGGATCGGGACGATGCCGCGGTCGAGCAGGGTGTCGACGAAGCGCTCGTAGTGGTCCAGCCCGCGCATTTCGATCCGGCCGCGTCCCTCGGGCACGATGCGTGACCACGCGACGGAGAACCGGTAGGCGCCGAGGCCCAGGTCGGCGATCAGGTCGATGTCCTCGGGCCAGCGGCGGTACGAATCACACGCGCGGGAGGCATCGCCGCCGCCCTCGACGGCGCCGGGTTGCGCGGCGAAGGCATCCCACACCGAGGGTCCGCGCCCGTCGACGTCGAGGCTGCCTTCGATCTGGAACGCCGACGTGGCAGCTCCCCACAGGAAATCGGCTGGGAAACTCATCGGGTCGACTCCTCCGCGTCGTCGGTCAGGGTGGCCGGTGGCACGTTCCATGCTTCGAGGAGCAGGCGTCGCGGGCCGGTGTCGTGGCGCCACTCGACGGTGAATCGCCGCTGGTGGCCGGGTAGCAGCGGTCGTGGGTCGGCGTCGACGACGAACCATCCGCTCGATTCCAGGGGCCGGTCGTCGCTGAGCTGCAGGCCGACGACGACGGGTCCGGCGACGTGGTCGACCGTGACCGTCCATCGTCGATCGTCGCTGGAGCGTTCCACGTGGAACACGAGCTCCGCGGGGGCCAGATCGAGCAGCGGCGCGAGGTCGTGACCGGTCGACAGCAGGACCGTCTCGCGGTCGACGAGCTCGCCTGCGGCGTCCTGCCAGTGCAGATCCCAGAACATGATCGGGGTCGCCGCGTCGCCCAACGCGCTGGGCTTCACCTCGAACTTGCCCACGGATCGGGGTCGGCCGACGGGGTCGTCGATCTGCCAACTCTCGTGCGCCACGCACCGGCCGGCCTCGTCGAGCAACCGGGCTTCGACGCGCCCGCCGCGCGGGCGGCCGGGCTCCGACCACAGCCACGGCTCGACGGCGACGACGCCGCCGGGGTGGGTGAGTCGATCGACGCGGGCGGTGACCCGCTCCGGCCGGTAGGAACGTCGTACAGCATGCAGGGCCGGCTTCGCCTCGCCCGCGTGGTCGACCACTGCGGTGCACCAGGCGTTCGGGTACGACTCGGCGAGCTGCCACGGCAGCGTGATGCTGCACCGGGGCCAGCGCCGTCGGTCGGCCTCCACGGCGTAGGTCAACCCGGTGGCCTGCAGCAACTGGCTGGCCCGCCGGAACGCGTCGGGATCGTCGAGGCGGCCGCCGAACACCTGCTGCACCAGCTCGGCGTTGTTCCACCAGTCCCCGAGGTGGCGGTAGACGGGGTTGTCGCGCCCCACCGGCCAGCGGTCCGCGACCGGGATCAGGCGCGACCAGAGCCGGCGGTTGGCCATCCCCTCGACGCCGAACTCGGTGTGCGCTAGCGCCTGGCCTCGGTTGTACAGCGTGTAGTGCTCCTCGGTTCCCTGGTGCTCCCAGGGACCGTGGACGTCGTGCATGCCGTCAGGGTCGGTGTCGATGACGTCCAACCGGTTGGCGAAGCGCGGGCCGGTCGGCGACGTCGGCAACCAGGCCCGGCCGGGGTCCAGTGCGGCGACCTGCTCGTGCAACGCGGCCAGGGCCGGAGAACGGTCGTCGTCGAGTGGTCCGTCGTCGTCCTCGAGTTCGTTGCCACCGCCCCACAGCAGTAGCGACGGATGGCGGAGCCGTGGCGGGATCACGGCGCGAGCCTCGGCGCGCAGGTGCTCGATGAACTGCGCGGAGTCCGCTGGCGCGCTCTGCATGCCGGAACTGGATTGGGAGAACTCTTGCCACACGAACAATCCGGCCCGGTCACACGCGTCGTAGAACTCCGGCGTCTCGACCAAGCCTCCGCCCCACACGCGCAGCAGCCGGGCGCCGGACCGGGCCGCCACGTCCACCAGGTGTGCCACCTTCCGCGCATCGATCTCGCCGTACAAGGCGTCGGCCGGGGCCCAGTTCCAGCCGATCAACTCCGTGCGCCGGCCGTTGACGATCGCGGTGTAGGGCAGCGCGCCGGGTGGTGCGCCGTGGTTGGCGACCCAGGTGACGTGCCGGAACCCCACCGCACCCGACCACGGCGTGCTCGCGCCGTCGTTGGTGACGGCGCGCACCTGCACGGTGTAGCGATGCTGTTCACCGAGCCCGCGCGGCCACCACAGCCGAGGCTCCGCGACCTCCATCACGTGCTCGACCCGATGAACGTCGGTGCGCTCGGTCGACGGTTCAGGCGGCCCCGCAGGTACGTGGGCAGCGGCGATCACCTCCACCCCGGCGCGGAGGACGACCTCCAGGGTCGCCTCGGTCCCAGGCGGGACCTCCACGTCGGCCGCGAGGTGAACACGCGCGGAGCGCAGGTCGGAGTCGAGCTCCGGCCGAACGGTCACCCCCGCGAGCTGGCAGCGGCCGACGTCGAGCCGAACACCGCGCCAGATGCCCTGGTGGATCAGCCGCGGGCAGAAATCCCAGCCGTGACCCAGCCGCGGCGCGTGCACCTGGACACGCTCGGTACGGCCCACCTGCGGTTCGCTCGGCGGTGCAGGCTCGACGACGATCGCCAGCCGGTGCGGTCCGCCATCGGAGACGTACCCGGTGACGTCGATGCGCGCCGAGTGATAGAGCCCGTCGACCCGGCCGGCGAACCGGCCGTCCACGTAGACCGACGCCGCCGGATCGATCCCGTCCAGACACAGGACTGCACGCTCGCCCACACCGAGCGGCGGGAGGTCGACGTCGCGGCGATACACCCACGAACGTGTGGCCACCCACTCTGCGTGTCGCGAGTTGCGTCCGACGTACGGATCACTCAGCTCACCAGCGCGGTGCAGGTCCGCGATGATCGCGCCCGGTACGCGAGCGGGCAGCCAGCCCGGAGTGCGTTGCGCGGCGTCGGCCGCCGAGCCCGTGTTGTTGCGCGCGACGACGGCCTTGTCCACGAACCACTGCCAGGTGTCACCCAGCGCCTCGCGGATCGACCAGCCGTCGCCGCCGAGATCGACGATCACCGAACGCCCCCCGAGTAGTCAGTCCAGGGGGAACAACCCGATGGGATCTGAGCTCACCCCTTGGTTCCGGTGGTCGCGATGCCCTGGACGAAGTGCTTCTGTGCCAGGAAGAACAGAATGATCATCGGCACGGTGGTGATGACGCTGGCGGTGACGACGATCTCCCAGTGCCACTCGCCGCCGAAGCCGTACTGGTCGAGCAGTGCCTTGAGCCCGCGCGGGACGGTGAAGTTGTCACTGTCGCGTAGGTAGATCAGCGGCCGCATGAGGTCGGTCCAGGCAGCCTGGAACTCGAAGATGAGCGTGATGATGAGGGCGGGTTTGCACAGCGGGACGGCGATGCGGCGGAAGATCTGCCAGTTGTTGGCGCCGTCGATCTTCGCCGCGTCGAACAGATCTCGGGGCAGGCCGAGGAAGAACTGACGCAGCAGGAAGATGTAGAACGCGCTGCCGAACAGGTTCTGCGCCCACAGCGGCGTGAGCGTGTCGACCATGCCGAGGTTGTTCCAGATGAGGAACACCGGGATCATCGTGACGGCGCCGGGCAACATCATGGTGGCGAGCACGACACCGAAAAGCAGGTTGCGTCCGCGGAAGCGGAAGTAGGCGAATCCCCAAGCGACCATGGCACTGCTGGCGGCCACGGTGACGGCGGCGAGCACGGTGACGAGGATGGTGTTCCACAGCCACAGCGCCATCGGCGCCTCGCGCCAGACGTTGATGTAGTTGTCGAGGATGAACGTGTCGGGGATGAGCTTGTTGTCGAACACCTCGCCGCGGGGTTTGAACGACGCGCTGAGCAGCCAGATGAACGGGTAGATGAACACCACGGTCGTGATGGTCAACAGTGCGCCGATGACCACCTTGCCCGGCGTGACGCGGCGCTTCTTGCGTGGCTGTACCGGCGCGGGCGGGGTGTGCTCGGCGTCGTGATCGGGTTGCTCGGTGTCTTGGACGCCGATGGGTTCGATGGTCATCGCTGCTCCCCCTCGTAGTAGACGAAGCGGCGGCTGACCACCATCTGGATGGCGGTGAAGATCATGATGATCACGAACAGCAGCCAGGCCAGCGCTGAGGCGTAGCCCATGTGGAGGAACTCGAAGGCCTGCTGGAACAGGTAGATGACGTAGAACAGCGCGGCATCGTTGCTGTACGTGGTGTTGCCGGAGCCGAAGAAGGCGGTGTAGGCCTCGGTGAAGGTCTGGAACCCGGCGATCGTGTTGACGATGAAGATGAAGAACAACGCCCCGCTGATCATCGGGACGGTGATCCGCCAGGTCTGCTGCCACCAGTTCGCGCCGTCGACGCGCGCGGAGTCGTAGAGCTCCTGCGGCACGTTGCGTAACGCGGCCAGCAGGATGATCACCGACGCGCCGACCGACCACAGGCTCATCAGGATCAAGCCGGGCTTGACCCAGGTGGGATCGGTGGTCCAGGCGGGGCCGTCGACGCCGAACCACCCCAGGGCCTGGTTGATCATGCCGCTTTGGCCGTTGAACAACAGCAGCAGCAGGATGCCGACGGCGACCGGCGGCGTCATCTTCGGCAGGAAGAACGCGGTGCGGAAGAACCCAGCGCTGCGTCCGGCCTTGTTCAGCAGCAACGCCAGCGCCAGCGACACGATGACGTACAGCGGCACCTGGATCAGGGTGAAGAAGAACGTGTTCTGTAGCGCCAGCCGGACCTTGTCGTCTTCGAAGAGACGCTCGTAATTGGCCAGGCCGACGAAGTTGGGATCGTTGATGACGTCGTAGTCGGTCAACGACAGATACCCGCTGTAGATGATCGGCCATGCGGTGAACACGAAGAAGCCGATGATCCAGGGGCTGATGAACAACAACGCTGCGCGGGTCTCACGACGACGCAGCCGACGCTTGGCCCGCAGCGCCCGCTCGTCAGCGGGCACCGCGGGCGCGTCGAGCGCTGGGCGGGCCAACGTCGTCAGCCCTCGTCAGCGTCCCACTCGGCCCACGCGGCGTCCAGGGCCTCCTGGGCTTCGTTCTGGGCCTGCTCCAGAGCTGCCTTCGGCTCCTGTTGACCGTTGAGGACTCGGTTCACCGCGTCCTGCCACGCCGTCTTGAACTCGCTGTCGGCCGGGTTGGCCGGCAGCACGAACGTGTGGTCGTTCGCCTCGTAGGTCGCCTCGATCGCGGCGTCCCAGGTGGCGTCCCCGCTCGGCTTCACGAACTGCTCGTAGATGGCGTCGTCGGCCTCGGCGTTGCCGGTGAGTAACCCGGTGAACAACTTGCCCTCTTCAGCGCGGGCCTCGGCTCTCGCCTCCGCGGCCGCGATCCAGCTGTCGGTCAACGTCATCGTCTTGGCCAGCCGACACGCCGCCTCGGGGTTCGGGCTGCCCTTCGGGATCGCCCAGGCCGAGCCGGACGCGTAGGCGATGGTCTCACCCTCGAGGTCGCGCACGGTGTCGAACGCCATCGGCGCATCCGGCGACACGTCGTTGAGCACGTTGACGTACCACTGCTCCATCGGCATCGCGCCGAGCACGTTGGTGGCGAACTGGTTGCCCTCGCCGAAGAAGTCGGCGGAGTCGCGGTAGGCCTTCACCGCGCCGAACCCGCCTTGGGCGTCGTAGATGCTCACCGCCCACTCCAGCGCTTCGAGCACCTTCGGGTCGTCCAGCTGCGCGGTGCGCCCGTCCTCGGACAGCAAATCGGCACCGTTGGCCTTCGCCCACAGCGGCAGGAACTCCGGCAGCTTGCTGTCGAAGCCGATCACCGACAACTTGCCGCCGTCGTTCGTGTGCATCGCCTCGTTCGCTGCGGAGATCGCCTCCCAGTTCGAGCCGTTCACGTCGTCCAACGTCAACCCGGCTGCGTCCAGCAGCTTCTGGTTGGCTTGGGTGATCTGCACCGAGTTGAACTCCGGGATCCCGTACACACTGCCGTCGAAGGTGACCTGGTCCAAGGCCGGTTCCCGGAACATCGACGTGTCGATGCCCTCACCCTCGATGCACTCGTCCAACGGGATGATCGCTCCGCGCGAGGCGAAGGTGCCGATCTGGTCGCGGTTGGCGTAGATGAGCTCCGGCGGTGTCTCGGTCGCCATCGACGACAAGAACTGTTGAATGTCCAGGTCGCCCTCGATCAGCGACACGTCGACGTCACCGAGCGCTTCCTTGGCCGCGTCCAGACGCACCTGGCCGATCTCGTCCGTGGCGCCGAAGCCCATCACGTTCAGCTCGCCGCTCAGCTCAGCTTCCGGGTCGAACGTGATCGAGTTCTCGTCATCGGAGCCGGAGCCGGAACTGGAATCGTCACCCGTGCCGCTCGCACACGCCCCGAGCGACAGGCCCGCGGCGACGACCAACGCCGACCACCGTGCGGTAGCTCGTGTCATGGACTGTCCTCCATGTCTGCGAAGGCACCGACGTCCAGGCGCCTACACGTCAGGGCGGCGTCCAGGGCGGAGCGCCGCGATGTCCAACTGTTGTCCGTCCGTTCCCACCCACGTGGACGGCCAGCTCCGCGCCGACGATCGGACGAGGACAGGAGCCCCGCCGACAGTGTGGCATCGTTGCCATGTGAGAACGTACCCACATCAAATCTGCCCGTCAACGGGTCCGCCTTAACGAAATGGAAACGGGTCACGACCGTGCTCTCACCAGATTCACGAGCCGGTGAGCAGCCAACTCGGGCGACGCCAGCACGGGCACGGCACGCTGGGCAGCGCTGTCCACCGCCCGGGCCATCGACGCCTGCGCCAGGACCACCACGCCGGCCCCGTCGGAGATCGCCTGGTCGACGCCTTCGGTCACCAGCGCGTCGTGGCGGTCGTCGTCGCCGGCCTCGCGGGCGCGGCCGGCCTCTTCGAGCAGCCGCACGTCGACACCGACACCCGTGCCGGCGTCGTTCGCGCTGCGCTCCACCAATCGGATGGTCGGTCCCACCGTCGACGCCAAGGTCGCCAGCACCACGATCCGTCCACCTGGACCCACGAGATCGACGGCGCGCTCGGCCATCGCCTGGTCGATCCGGACCACCGGGGCGGCGCTCACGCGCCTCGACGTCTCCTCGGTTGCCTCTCCCAGCGACGAGCACGTGACCAGCACGCCGTCCACCCCGAGCGACGTCAGGTGCCGCACGTGTGCGACCAGCCGGTCGGTCACCTCGGCGGTCACGCCGGTGGTGACGGCCGTACGCAGCAGCCACGGATCGGTGGCGTGGATCAACTCCGCGGTCTGTGATGCCGGGCCGACGGCGTCGAGCACGAGGTCGTGGAAGACCGGCGCGAGTGCCGGGACGGTGTGAACCAGCCCGAACCGCACGGTCGCTTGATCATTCATGTCGCACCTTCTTCGCGCCGGCACTCGACATCGGGGACAGTCATGCACGCTTCGACGAGCTCGCAGGCGTGGAGACCCCGTTCGAAGTCGCGTCCCACCACGCCCGGGCGTGCGTGTCGACCACCTCGACCAGGCGCTCGAGTCGAGGCGCGGAGATGGTGCGCAGCTCGTCGAGCGGGCGGCCTACGATGTCGCTCCACAACGCCCGCCCGGCCAAGAACCCGGACGCACCGGCTCGGCACGCTGCCGTCACCGCATCGAGGAAGCGCTCGGGGCGCACCCCCTGCGACAGCACCACCCACGGACCGGTGACGGCCTCGTCGAGTGCACGGCACTGATCTTCGAGCTCGTCCGGATCACCTTCGCCGGCGCTGGGCACCTGCGCCTTGTAGAGGTCGGGGCCAAGCGGCGACAACTCGCGCGCGGCCTCGCGGATCGCCTCGTTCAAGTCCCATCCGGCCGACTCGGCTGACGTCGGGCGTACCACCGGTTCGAGGACCGACAGCACCCCTCGCTCCCGCGCGGCGTCGATGAACCGCCGGGCCAGCTCCACCCGCTCGCCGCGGCGCTCGTCTCGCCGCCAGATCACCAGCAGTTTGACCGCGGCGACTCCGGTGAGGTCGGTGGCCAACGCTTCGGCATCCAGATCGGTCTCTTCGACCGGGCCGCCGATCTCCTGCTGCAGCGCGTCCACCGCGAGGATCAGTCCGCACGAATCCGGCAGGAGCCCCTGATCGCGTACCTCGTCGAAGCCCATCTCACGGTCGATGAGGAATCCGGAGGCCAACCGTCCGGCCTGCTCGGCCACCGCGAGCTTGAACTCGACCAGCTCGTCGAGCGACGGGCGGCCGGCACCGGCCTGCTCGAACATCGTCCGCAGACTCTCGCGCTGGTCCATCGCGACCATGGCGAGTCCGCCACCGGGTCGGGCGAGGGCGTCGAGTGACGGAACAGGGGCCACAGTGCTCACGGGAAAGACCTCTCGATCGGCGACGAGCTCGCTCGG
>NZ_DAHVSH010000017.1:0-45230 GCF_027324685.1 Haloactinopolyspora sp. | reverse complement strand
GCCGGCGCCGCCGAAGACATCGCGCCCTGCGGACTCGGCGCCCGCGACACGCTGCGAACCGAGATGGGATATCCCTTGCACGGACAGGACCTGTCTCGCGACATCGGCCCCCTGCAGGGCCGGTCCGGATGGGCGATCGGCTGGTCGAAGCCGCAGTTCTGGGGCCGTGCGGCATTGCTGGCGGAGAAGGAGGCCGGGCCGAAACGCAGGCTGCGCGGGCTCAAGGCGATCGGACGCGGCATCCCGCGCCCGGGGATGACGGTCAACGTCGACGGTTCGCCCGCCGGGACCGTCACGTCAGGCACGTTCTCGCCGACCTTGCGTCAAGGCATCGGCTTGGCCTTGCTGCCGCCTGAGGTCGCCGACGGCACCGAGGTGGAGGTCGACATCCGCGGGCGCGGCGAGCGATTCGAGGTCGTCCGACCGCCGTTCGTGCAGACTCGGTCGAGCAGCAGCTGACGTCGCCGGCGCGGTGTCACGCTGCGTCGTCGAGGGCGGCGACCGCCAGTGTCCGCGGGGCCGAACGCAGCGGTGAGAGCCAGGCGATGACAGCTGCCACCAGCAGCGAGAGCTGGCAGACGAAGATGGTGTGCTCCGCGCTCACGCGGGCGGCGAGGACACCGCCGAGCAACGCGCCGATCGGGTAGCCCACACCGAACGTGGCCATGCGCCCGGCGGTCATGACGCGGCTCATCATCGGCTCGGGGGTGACCTGCTGGCGCAGCGTCAACGAGATCGTGGCGATCATGATGTACGTCACCGACCATGTCGCCACGGCGATCACGCCGTGCAGCCAACTGGTCGGCAGCGACAGCGCGAGGCCGCAAGCCGCGGCGGCCGGCAGCACGAGCAGGGCGGCGCGCACGCCGCCGAATCGACGCACCAGGCGCGGGACGAACAGGCTGCCGATGACGGCGCCGATGCCCCACGAGCCGAACAGCACGCCCAGGCGCCAGTCACCCTCGCGCACGTCGAGAGTCCGGTCGGCCCACACGACCAGGACCGCCATGAGCGAGCCCGCGCTGAACGCCACCAGCGCGCCGATGACGATCATGATGCGTACGACCTCGTGGCGCACGATGAACCGGGTGCCGTCGGCCACGGCCGACCACCCGGTCGCCTGTCCGGCCGGGCGCGGCGCGCTCAACGGGCGGGTGATGCTCCGGACCAGCAACGCCGAGGCGACCAACGTCACGACGTCGATCGCGATCACCGACGCGGGCGACACCACGACGATCAGCGCGCCGGCGGCCATCGGCACCACTGTCTCGGCCACGGTGCTGCCCCCGAAGACCATCGCGTTCGCCGAAGGCAACCGGTCGCGCGGCACCAGGCTGGGTAGCGCGCCCTGGTTGGCGGCATCGAAGAAGACGAAGACAGTCCGCGCGATCAGCGCCGCGAGCAGCACGTGCACCGCGCTCAGCACGCCGAGCCAGGACGCGATCGGCACCGTGGCCAGCGTGAGCGCGGCGAGCAGGTCGGAGATCACCATCATGCGACGGCGGTCGAAGCGGTCGGCCAGTGCGCCGGCCCACAGGCCGAGCACGAGGTAAGGGACGGCTTCGACGACGAAGACCATGGACGTCCACGTGGCCGATCCGGTGATGCCGTAGATCAGGACCGGCATCGCGATGAAGGTGACGGCCGAGCCGGCCAACGACACGATTCGCGCAGCGACGTATCGGAACACATCCGAATCGCTGAGTAGGCGCTGGTGCCCAGATGTCGGCGACGGTGCCACGTCGATGGACTCCTACCCCCCGCACAGGATTTACGACGAAGGCAACAGCATGACGGGACACTTGTCAAGAAGTCATGCGGAAACGAGTGCGGTGACAGCGAGTAGAAAGCCGGGGATTGTCGAACGAGGGCTGTGGTAGTGCCGTCGCCGTCCCCTGTGCGGCGACGGCACCCCACATCACCTCCCAAGACTGAGGAACGGCCGCGGTATGACGCGGTGTCGCGGATTCATGGATGTGATCTGTGCAACATCGCCGGAGAATCGTGTGAACCCGCGCAACCCGGGCGAGCGATGCGGGTGCCGAACCCCGTACTGTCGTGCCTGCGCGGACATCATGACGAGGAGGCGGCGATGAGCTGGAAATGGCAGTTCGTGGGCGCGGACGGTGGCCCGGTCCCCGGTGTCGATGACGGCAGCTCCCGCCCCGAGGCCGGGTTTCCCACCCAGTCCGACGCCGAGACCTGGCTGGGCGAGCACTGGCGTGAACTGGCCAAGGCCGGCGTGGACGCGGTGATCCTGCACGAGGACGGCCGCGAGGTCTACGGGCCGATGAGTCTCAACCCGCCCGAATGAGCGCGTCGCCGGTGGGTCAGTCCGCGGCGGGGACCTGCAGGTCCTTGGTGAAGAAGTGGCTCAGCTCCTCGTCGGCGTAGATGCCGAACGGCTCGGTGGGCTCGTAGCCACTGGACTTGTACAGGGCCATGGCCTCGGGCTGGCGTAAGCCGGTCTCGAGCACGACCCGGCGATAACCGGCCTCGGCCGCCCGGGCCTCGAGTTCGGCGAGCAGTCGCCGCGCATGCCCGCCGCCACGGTGGTCGTGCGCGACGTACATGCGCTTGATCTCCGCCACGTCCTCGGCATGCCAACGGAATCCGCCAGTGGCGACCGGTTCGTTCCCGATGAACCCGACGAGGAAGCTTCCGCGGGGAGGCGCGAACTCCTCGGGGTCGACCGGCGAGTCGTCCGGCCCGCCATAGCGTTCGACGTATTCCTGCTGCAATTCGGTCTCGAGCGCACGCACGACCGGGTCGGAGTAGCGCAGTGCACGCACGAACAGGCCGGTGTGGTCACGGTCGGCGATGGGTGCACTACTCACACGAGGGTCCCTGGTTTGACGGTCGGCTTGGGCAGACGCAGCCGGCGAATCTGAGTGGCGCGCATGGCGGCGTAGAGAGCATGCCCCTTGTTGGGGTCGTCGGGGAAGCGCTGGCGCACCTCGCGCTTGACCCGCAGGCCCAGGATCGTCAGATCGATGATCAGCAGGATCATGGCGACCACCCACGCCAGGGTGGAGATGAGCTGGACTTCCGGAATGCCGATGAGGCTCGTCACGAGAACGATCAGGATGATCGGCAGGAAGAACTCCGCGATGGTGCGCCGCGAGTCGACGTAGTCGCGGACGAACTTTCGCACCGGGCCTTGATCGCGCTTGAGGAAATAGCGTTCATCGCCGGTGGCCATGGCTTGGCGCGTCCGCATCCGCTCCGTGCGCATCTTCTCGCGGTCGCGACGTATCTGCTCGCGGCGAGTCAGGGCCGGTTTGACCCGCTCTTTACGTGCCTTTTCGGCTTCGCTGCGCTTGGGTGTCGGGCGGCCTTTCGAGCCGGGACGCGCAGGGGGCGGCGTAGGCTCCTCGGGCGGAGCTTGCGTGGATTCGGAAGTGGCTCGGCGACGGAACACGCCTACCAGGGTAGGCCAGTGCGCAACCAGGCCTGCCACAGTGCGGCCTTAGACCGTAGGCTTGGTGTGGCAACACTGCAGCCGACAGAGCACAGCTCACGAAAGGGATACCTGGCCAGATGGGGATCCTCCAGCGAATGTCCATGCTCTTCCGGGCCAAGGCCGACAAGGCACTCGATCGCGCCGAGGACCCCCGGGAGACACTCGATTACTCCTACAAGAAGCAGCTCGAACTGCTTCAGAAGGTGCGTCGTGGCGTGGCCGACGTCGCCACCAGCCGCAAACGCATCGAAGTCCAGATGACCCAGCTGCAAGGGCAGTCCGACAAGCTGCAGCAGCAAGCGCAGAAGGCGCTGTCCCTCGGCCGTGAAGATCTCGCCCGGGAGGCGCTGACGCGTCGCTCGGGTCTGAGCAA
The DNA here is from genome assembly GCF_027324685.1 of Haloactinopolyspora sp. NCBI lineage: Bacteria > Bacillati > Actinomycetota > Actinomycetes > Jiangellales > Jiangellaceae > Haloactinopolyspora > Haloactinopolyspora sp. The sequence continues at coordinate 41,394 of NZ_DAHVSH010000017.1, read as the reverse complement.
TCAGATCGCCGATCTGCAGACTCAGCATCAGGCTCTGCAGGGCGAGGAAGAAAAGCTCACGCTCGCCGCCCAGCGCCTGCAGGCCAAGGTGGAGTCCTTCCGGACCAAGAAGGAGACCATCAAGGCCAGCTACACCGCCGCCGAGGCACAGACGCGCATCGGCGAGGCGTTCAGCGGCATCTCCGAAGAGATGAGCGACGTCGGCCTGGCCGTGCAGCGGGCCGAGGACAAGACCGCCACGATGCAGGCCCGAGCCGGCGCGATCGACGAGCTGCTCGCCTCCGGTGCGCTCGACGATCCCACCGGTACGGCGAAGGACGACATCAGCGCCGAACTCGACCGGCTGGCTTCCACCAGCGATGTCGAGCTCGAGCTGGCTCGGATGAAGGGTGAGATCACCGGTGGCGGTGAGGCGCCCAAGCAGATCGGCAGCCAGACCGAGTCCGCCGCCGAAGGCCAGGACGCGCAGCCTCAGCGCGAGGAGGGTCAGCTGTGATCATCCGCATCATGGGTGAGGGCCAGTTCGAGGTCGACGAGTCCCACCTCGACGAACTGAATCGTCTCGACGACGCGCTGGGCGAGGCCATCGAGGCCAACGACGACGCCGTCTTCCGGACCGCTCTCGAGGCGCTGCTCGCCGAAGTCCGCCGCGCCGGCAAGCCGGTGGCCGACGACGTCCTGGTCGACAGCGACCTCGTCCTGCCGTATGCCGAAGCCCACGTCGACGAGGTCCGCGAGCTGCTGACCGACGAGGGCCTCATCCCCGCCGAGCCGCCAGTCAAATGATCATGTTCACCATGGGATTCGCTGCTTCACCAGGCGTACACGCCTAGTGGAGCAGCAGTTTCCCTGTTGGTGATCCGGCCGCCGCGGAACAGCGACGGCTGCCTTGGCGTTGTTTTCGTTGAACGCAACTTCGCCCCTCGCCGTACCCAGGAGGACCCACGTTGGCGCGCACCAGATTCGCTCCGGACCGCGGGCTCACCACCCGTATGGTCCTCACGATGGTGCTGCTCGCCGTGCTGTACGTCGTACTCATCGGTGCTATCGCGCTGGCCGGTTTCGGCTGGGTCTTCGGCGTCATCATCGGGCTGGGCGTGCTGTGGGCGCAGTGGTACTTCTCCGACAAGATCGCGTTGTCGGCTATGCGTGCACGGCAGGTTTCACCGGCTGAAGAGCCGGAACTGCACGCGATGATCGACCGGTTGTGTGCCTTGGCCGACATGCCCAAGCCGAAGGTCGCCGTGGCCGACACCGATCTGCCCAACGCTTTCGCCGCTGGGCGCAGTCCCGATCGTGCAGTGGTGTGCGTGACGCGGGGCATTCAGCGTCGCCTCGACGATCGTGAGCTCGAAGCGGTCCTGTCTCACGAGTTGTCCCACGTCGCCCATCGCGACGTCCTCGTCATGACGGTCGCCTCGGTGGTGGGTGTGCTCGCCGGCATGATGACCAGGATGCTGCTGTGGAGCGGCATGATGCGCGGCGGACGCAACAACAACAACGCCGCGGTCATGGTGCTCGTGGTCATGCTCGTGGCGGCCGTGGTGTACGCGGTGAGCTTCCTGCTGACGAGGCTGTTGTCGCGTTACCGTGAACTGGCCGCCGACCGGGCCGGGGCCATCCTGACGGGGCAACCGTCCGTGCTGGCCAGCGCGTTGACGAAGATCTCCGGCGACATGGCCAAGATCCCACAGAAGGATCTCCGGCAGGCCGAGGCCTACAACGCCTTCTTCTTCGTTCCCGCAATGACCGGCAAGGTCGACATCGCATCCCTGTTCGCCTCGCACCCGCCGCTGGAGAAGCGGCTCGAGCAGTTGAACCGCATCTCCATCGAGCTGGGTCAGGAGTAACGACCGGGATGGGACTACTCGACGCGCTGTTCGGCCGCTCCAAGCAGGTCCAGCCGAACCTCGATGCGTTGTTCGCCCTGCCCACCGCGGCGCTCACGCTGGAGGCGTCCGCGCAGATGCGCCCCACCGGCGTGGGCGCGGTGTGCTTCCGGCAAGTCGAGGGCGGCCCGTTCGCGCGGTTGAAGGACGAGATCACGACGTTGCTCGGCGGCGCGGAGCCGGAGGAGCACGTCGACGACTACGGCTACACCTGGCTGGTCGTGCGTCGTGACCCTTCGCAGATGTCGGAACTGTGCACCGACCTGCACGCCGTCAATTCCACCCTGGAGGCCGCAGGATTCGGGCCGTCCCTGCTGTGCACGACCATCGGATTGCGTGCCGACTCGGGGCAGGGCCTCGCCTTGGTCTACCTGTACAAACGCGGCACCTTCTACCCGTTCGCGCCGGTGGATGCGGCGAGACAGCAGCGGGACAACGCCCTGGAGTTGCAGGTGCGTGCCTTGGTCGGCGGCGATCTGAACATCGAGCCGGACGTGTCGCGCTGGTTCCCGGTGTGGGGCGCCCCCGGCCTGTAAGGCGCCGACGTTGAGATCCGGCCGGCGAGGTCCGGGCTGTGAACACGGCCGCGTGACCGCGGGACGGAGCAGTCACGCCGAGCTGTGCAGGCCACGCCTGGCGGCGCGGGTCGGGCACCACCAGGCGTTGTGCTGCATCACTAGGCTTGCACGGGTGGTCCGGCAGGCAATCGGGTAGTGAACATGATCATTTCTTGACCGCGCCACTGCCGGGCAGGGCGAGCATCCGGTCGAGGGCGACACGGGCCCAGTGCTGCGTGTCGGCATCGACCTCGATCTGGTTGACCACATGCCCGTCGACGAGGCTCTCCAACGCCCACACCAGATGCGGCAGGTCGATGCGGTTCATGGTGGAGCAGAAGCACACCGTCTTGTCGAGGAAGACCACGGTCTTGTCCGGGTGGTCTTGCGCGAGCCGCTTGACCAGGTTCAGTTCGGTGCCGATGGCCCAGGCCGAACCGGCCGGTGCCGCGGCGACGGTCTTGATGATGTATTCGGTGGACCCGACGTAGTCCGCGGCCGTGACGACTTCGTGCTGGCATTCCGGGTGGACCAGCACGTTCACGCCGGGAATGCGCTCACGCACGTCGGCGACCGACTCCGCGGAGAACCGGCCGTGGACCGAGCAGTGCCCCTTCCACAACAGCATGCGGGCGTTTCGCAGCTCGTCGTCGGTGACGCCGAAGCCGGGCTTGTGCGGGTCGATGACCAGGCAGTCGTCCAGCGACAGACCGAGCTGCAGGACTGCAGTGTTCCGGCCGAGGTGTTGATCAGGCAGGAACAGGACCTTCTCGCCTTGGGCGAAGGCCCAGTCGAGGGCTTGTCGGGCGTTGCTCGAGGTGCACACTGCGCCGCCGTGCCGGCCGCAGAAGGCCTTGATGTCGGCCGAGGAATTCATGTACGTGATCGGCACCGTGGACTCCGCCACACCGGCATCGGCCAGGCGCTGCCACGCGTCGTCGACCTGCAGCAGCCGGGCCATGTCGGCCATGGAACAGCCGGCCGCGAGGTCGGGCAGAACGACTTTCTGGTGGTCACCGGTCAAGATGTCGGCGGACTCGGCCATGAAGTGCACGCCGCAGAACACGATGTAGTCCGCGTCCGGCCGGGCGGCGGCGTCGCGGGCGAGCTTGAACGAGTCGCCGGTGACGTCGGCGAATTGGATGACCTCGTCACGCTGGTAGTGATGGCCGAGGATGAACGCACGCTCGCCCAGGGCAGCGCGGGCGCGCCGGGCCCGCTCGACGAGGTCCGGGTCGCTGGCCGCCGGAAGGTCGCCGGGACATTCGACACCGCGTTCACTGGCGGGATCGGCGTTACGTCCGAGCAGCAACAACGGTAGGGGAGTGGCCGGTTCGCCCGCGGGCGCCCGGCCGCTGTCAGTCACGGTCACGGCTGTTCAGCCCTTCATCCGGCGGCCGGGCCGGCGACGTCGTCGTCGCAGCGCAGCCGCATCGATTCGGCGTCATGTACAACACGCGCTCCACCGCCGATCGTCCCACGATGTTCACCCGAACGACACGGAGGGCACATAGGGCGCGGGCGGGCGCATGTGCCGCAAAGCGAGGTATCCGTCCTGGTAGACGCCGAGTCCAGCGGCCATGCCCACGTCCACGGCCCATTCCTGGCCGGATGTGAGATACCGCACGCTGACCTCGTTGCCCGGAGGTATCAGGGCCAACGCCGACCACAGCAGCCGTTGGGCCACCGCGCGGCTCGTGGCGGCGAGCACGGTGACGGTGTCGGTGCCGACGTAGACGTACCCGGAGCCGCTGAACAAGTCACAGACGAGCAGGTGGCCGTCGCGACCCAGCATGGCGTGGTCGCCCCGGTGAGTGGCCCCGCGGACCTGCCGGTCGACGGAGTCCACGAGATCCAGATCGGCCGCCGTCCCCATGCGGACACCGTCGACGACCGGGAGTTCGGCGCGGTCGACGACGCCGCGAAGCCGCATGGTGGGGTGCAGGGTGAACCCGGCTCGACGGTACCGGCGTAGCGCGCCGGGGTGGGGCAGGGCACAGATCATCCCGCGCAGGCAGCCCGCGCCGTAGCCGATCGCGGCGTCGAGCAGCGCCCGGCCGAGCCCGCGGTTCTGACCGGCCGGGTCCACGGCGAAGGTGGACAGGATCCACAGCAGGTCGCGACGCGCCGACACGGCGACCCCCGCGAGCCGCCCGGCGTCGTCGTCGGCCACCCAGCATCCGGCCGCGTCGACGGCGAGTAGATGGTCGATGCGCTCGATCCAGCGTCGCGCCGCGGCCGGCGAGCGCGCAGACCACGTCTGGTCGTCACCGGACCACGTGAAGGCCCGAGCCGTCAGGCGCTCGGCCGCGCCCAGGTCGGTCGTCTTCATGGGCCGGACGCGCATGGGGCACACTCTGCCTCATGCGCATCCTCGTCGCACCGGACAAATTCGCCGGCACGCTCACCGCCGTCGAAGCCGCTGACGCCATCGCCGAGGGGTGGACTCGCACCGCTCCCGACGACGACGTCGTCACCGTGCCGATGGCCGATGGCGGGCCTGGGTTCGTCGACGTGCTGCACTCGTGCCTGGGTGGTGACTTGCTCGCGGTGACGGTGCACGGACCGTTGGGAACCGAAGTCCCCGCCACGTTCCTCCTCGCCGGCGACACCGCTTACATCGAGTCGGCGCAGGCCTGCGGTCTGGCGTTGTTGCCGCACGGGCCGGACGGGCGCGACCCGGAACCCGGGGCGGCCGAGCGCGCCTCGACGTTCGGCGTCGGCGAGTTGGTGAGGCATGCCATCGAAGCTGGAGCGCGGCGCATCGTCGTCGGGCTCGGCGGCTCGGGGACGAACGACGCGGGAGCGGGCATGCTCGCCGCCCTCGGCGCGACCGCCCACCCCAGTGACGCGCTCACCGGTGGTCCGCGCGGCCTGGCCACGCTCACCGCGCTCGATCTCGAGCCGGCTCGGGCCCGCGCCCGCGGTGTGGAGCTGATAGCGGCCTCCGACGTGGACAATCCGCTGCTCGGCCTGCGCGGGGCCACCAACGTCTTCGGGGCGCAGAAGGGAATCGTCTCCGACGACGCCAAGCTCGCCGCCGACGGCGCTCTGGCCCGGTTCAGCGATCTGGCCGACCGGCCACTGGCCGACGAGAAGGGCTCCGGGGCCGCCGGCGGGCTGGGGTACGCGCTGTTGCTGCTCGGCGGCCGGCGCGAGGAGGGGTTCGCGACCGTGGCCGAGGCGGTCGATCTCGCCGACCTCGTCGCCGGAGTCGACTTGGTCGTCACCGGCGAAGGCAAGCTGGATTGGCAGTCGATGAGCGGCAAGGTGGTCTCCGGGGTGGCCGCGCTGGCCGGCCCGGCGCTACGCCCGTGCATCGTGATGGCCGGCGCTGTTCAGGTCGGCAATCGCGAACTTCGGGCGAACGGGATCGAAGCCGCCTATTCCATGGTCGACATGGTCGGGACCAGCGAATCGTTCGCCTATCCGCGCCGCAGTCTCGCAGCGGTGGCCGAGCGGGTGGCCAAGACCTGGAGCCGCTGAGGCCGGCGCAGCTGCCGAGGCGGCTGGGAGCCGCGGCGAACGTGTGCAACCATGGACACAGGGAACGAGGAATGATGTTCGCCGGGCGTGCGTTGTACGCCCCAGGACGTAGTCGACACTCGTCAGGAGAACAACGATGACGGTTCAGGAACAGGCGACCGATGGCGTCGTCCTCACCGAGGGGGCAGCGGTCAAGGTCAAGAGCCTGCTCGACCAAGAGGGCCGTGACGACCTCCAGTTGCGCATCGCCGTGCAACCGGGCGGCTGTTCCGGTCTGCGGTACCAGCTCTTCTTCGACGAGCGGTCTCTCGACGGCGACATCGTCAAGGACTTCGGCGGGGTCAACGTCGTGGTCGACCGGATGAGCGCGCCCTATCTCGGCGGCGCGACCATCGACTTCGTCGACAGCATCGAGAAGCAGGGGTTCACCATCGACAACCCCAACGCCGGTGGCTCCTGCGCTTGCGGAGACTCTTTCCACTGAGCCGTTCGTCACTCGCCGCTGATCATGGATCATCCATGATCAGCGGCGTTTGCACGTTCTGGGGCCGGTCCGGCGGTCACGTCAACCGCCGGACGAGGTACACCGCGACGCCGTCGGGCGCGGTCGCGGTGCCGGCGTGCTCGTGTCCGCGCATGCGGCACCATGCCGGCACGTCGGAGGCCGCGGCGGGGTCGTCGGCGGCGACGGCGATGACGGCGCCCACACCGACGTCACCGATGCGGCGAGCCAGTTCGATCACCGGCAACGGACAGCGCGTGCCTCGGCAATCCAGCGTCAGCTCGGCGGTCGTGTCGTTCACGACATACCTGCCTGCTCGCGAAGACGGGTGATGACGTCGGCGAGCACGCTGATGAATCGCTCCACGTCGTCGTGGGTCACCTCGGCGCCCAGCGAGACCCGCACGTTGCCGTGTGTCAGCGCCCCCATCGCGGCGAGGACGTGACTGGGCTGCAGCGTGCTCGACGTGCACGAAGAGCCGCTCGACACCGCGAATCCGGCTCGATCGAGCTCGGTGACCAGTGCTTCGCCGTCCACGTACAGGCACGAGAACGTCACCAGGTGCGGCAGCCGGCGGGTGGGGTGCCCGACGACGTCGACATCGTCGATCACCTGCGGAACGCGGGTTCGGATGTGCTCGACCAACGGCCAGTGCCGCTCGGCCAGGCCGGCCGCCTCCTCGTGCCGGGCGCGCAGGGCAGCCGCGGCCGCGAGAACGCCCGGCACGTTCTCGAACCCCGGCACCCGCCCGTCGCCACGTTCGTCGTCCGGCCACGGTGAGCGCCAGCGCACGCCTCGCCGTACAGCCAGCACGCCCACCCCGCCCGGACCACCCCACTTGTGCGCGCTGGCGGCCAGGATCGACCAGTGCGCCGGTAGACCGACGCGGCCGACGGCCTGGGCGGCGTCGGTGAGCACCGGCACGTCGTGCTCGGCACAGGCCGCCGCGACGTCGTCGACCGGCTGGACGGTGCCCACTTCGTGGTTGGCCGCCTGCAGACAGGCCAGGGCCGTCTGCGGGCCGACGGCGGCGGCGAACTCGTCGGGATCGACGAGGCCGGCAGCGTCGACGCCGACGTGCCGGACGACGGCTCCGCGCGATTCGAGGCGGGTGGCGCAGGCCAGCACCGACGAGTGCTCGACGGCGGAGACCGCGAGCTCGGTGCGGTCGCGCTCACGTGCCTCGAACCGGCCGAGAATCCCCAGCTGAACTGCCTGGGTGCCGTTCGGTGTGAACGACACCTCGTCGGGTCGGCAGCCGAGCACCGCGGCGACCACCTCGCGGGCGTTGTCGAGCAGCATCCGCGCGCGCCGGCCACTGCGGTACAGCCGGGCCGGATCGGCCCAGCCTTCGTCGTAGGCGTTGAGCAGAACCTCCCGGGCGGCAGGATGCAGCGGCTCGCCCGATGCGACGTCGAAATACCCGGACACAGCGTTGGCGGCCGGCTGGTGTGGATGGGTAGGCACACCACCTGTGCGCATCGTCGAACCTCCCGGTCTGTTGCCGTACACCTACCGCTAAAGTGGTGCGCGACAGAGAAGAGTCTGCCCTCGAATGCGATCCGGTGGCGAGTCGCCGGTCCTCGGGGCTTGCGGTCATAGGGAAGGGCGCGTCGTGGGTCAGTCTGGCAGGGTTCGCCCGGCACGTCGCCGGGTCACGGCTGCCGCCGGCGTCGGTGCCGTCATGGCACTGACAGGATGCTCGACCGAGTCGAGCTCGCAATGGGCGCGTCTCGGATTACCTGAGGCCGCCACCGAAGAGGCACCGCTGATCGGCAATCTCTGGATCGGCGCGTGGATCGCGGCGTTCGGCGTCGGTGTGCTGGTCTGGGGCTTGATCATCTGGGCCGTTGTGGCCTACCGGAAGCGCAACGACGACCTGCCGCGTCAGACCCGGTTCAACATGCCGATCGAGTTCCTGTACACGGTCACACCGCTGGTGGTCATCGCCGCGCTGTTCTACTACACCGTCGATCACCAGGAACAGATCGTCGACACCTCGGCGGAGCCGGACCTGACGGTCAACGTCGTCGGCCAGCAGTGGTCGTGGACGTTCAACTACATCGACGAAGACGTGCACGAGGTCGGCACCACCACCGAGCAGCCCACGCTGTACCTCCCGGTCGGCCAAACCGTGCGCTTCGAGCTGACCTCGCCGGACGTCGTGCACTCTTTCTGGGTTCCGTCGTTCTACATGAAGATGGACGTCGTGCCGGGCCACCCGAACTCCTTCCAGGTGACCCCCGACCGCGAGGGCACGTACGCGGGTAAGTGCGCCGAATTGTGCGGCGCGTACCACTCGTCCATGGTGTTCGACGTGGAGGTAGTGTCGGAAGAGGAGTTCGACGAACAGATGGATGCCCTACGTGACGCAGGGCAAACGGGTCTGATCGAGGTACCCCTGCGCGGTACGTACTCCGAGGACCAGGCGGGGAGCAGCCAGTGACCACGTACGTCGAGCGGACTGCGGTGACCGGCGGCGAGTCGGCGGTGCGTCCGAAGCGAAAAGGCAATGTCGCCGTGCGGTGGATGTCGTCCACCGACCACAAGGTCATCGGCTATATGTACCTCATCGCCTCGTTCGGGTTCTTCCTGTTCGCAGGCGTGATGGCGCTGCTCATCCGGGCCGAGCTGTTCGAGCCCGGCCGGCAGTTCGTGAGCGACGGGTTCTACAACCAGTTGTTCACGATGCACGGCACGATCATGCTGCTGTTGTTCGCCACCCCGCTGTTCATCGGGTTCGGCAACGTGATCGTTCCGCTGCAGATCGGTGCGCCCGACGTCGCGTTCCCGCGGCTGAACATGTTCAGCTTCTACTTGTTCGTCATCGGCGGGCTGATCGTGTGTGCCGGGTTCATCACCCCGGGCGGCGCGGCGGACTTCGGCTGGTTCGCCTACGCTCCGCTGCACAATCCGATCTACAGCCCCAACGTCGGCGGCGACCTCTGGGTCGCGGGCCTGTCCATGAGCGGGTTCAGCACGATCTTCGGTGGCGTCAACTTCATCACCACCATCGTCACCATGCGCGCCCCGGGCATGACGATGTTCCGGATGCCGATCTTCACGTGGAACGTGCTCGTGACCAGCATCATGGTGCTGATGGCGTTCCCGCCGCTGGCTGCCTCGCTGTTCGGGATGTTCTCCGACCGCATCCTCGGTTCGCACCTGTTCGACCCGTCCACCGGCGGGGCGATTCTGTGGCAGCACCTGTTCTGGTTCTTCGGCCATCCCGAGGTCTACATCATCGCCTTGCCGTTCTTCGGCATCATCACCGAGGTCATTCCGGTGTTCAGCCGAAAACCGCTGTTCGGCTACAAGGGCCTGGTGTTCGCCACGCTCGCCATCGCGGCGCTGTCGATCTCGGTGTGGGCCCACCACATGTACGTCACCGGGGCGGTGAGCCTGCCGTTCTTCGCGGCCACCACGATGCTGATCGCCATCCCGACAGGCCTGAAGTTCTTCGCGTGGATCGGGACCATGTGGCGGGGGTCCATCACGTTCGAGACGCCGATGCTGTTCGCGCTCGGGTTCCTGGTGACGTTCTTGTTCGGTGGGCTGACCGGCATCATCCTGGCCTCGCCACCGCTGGACTTCCAGGTCTCCGACACGTACTTCGTCGTCGCGCACTTCCACTACGTGGTGTTCGGCACCGTCGTGTTCGCCATGTTCTCCGGCTTCTACTTCTGGTGGCCGAAGTTCACCGGCAAGATGCTGAACGAACGCCTCGGCAAGATCCACTTCTGGATGTTGTTCTTCGGCTTCCACGGCACGTTCCTCGTCCAGCACTGGCTGGGAGTCGAGGGCATGCCACGCCGGTACTCGAACTACTTCCCAGAAGACGGCTTCACCCTGCTCAACCAGGTTTCCACGGTGAGCTCCTTCCTGTTGGCGGCCTCGACGCTGCCGTTCCTGTGGAACGTGTGGCAGACCAGGCTGGCGCCCAAGGTGGGTGTCGACGACCCCTGGGGCTTCGGAGCCTCGCTCGAATGGGCCACGTCCAGCCCGCCACCGCGGCACAACTTCACGTCGTTGCCACGGGTGCGTAGCGAGCGTCCTGCCGTCGACCTGAAGTACCCCGAGGTGGCTGCCGTCTCCCATGGCAAGCCGGACAACGCCGGGCCGCTGACCGAGGCGCTCGGCCCCGCTGATGTGGAAGGTGGCCAGAAGTGAGGATCGAAGCAGCGATCTTCGTGCTCGTGACGATCTTCTTCGCGATCGTCACGCCGGTCTACTGGTTCATGTCCGAGGATCCCACCGGTACGACCGCGCTGACGTTGACCTTCGGGCTCGGCGCCATGATCGCGTTCTACTTCACGCTGGTCTCTCGCCGCATCCAGCCCCGCCCTGAGGACCGTCCCGACGGTGAAGTCGAGGAACTCGCCGGCGAGTACGGCTTCTTCAGCCCACACTCGTGGTGGCCACTGGCCGCGGCATCGGCGATCGGCGTCATGTTCCTGGGCTTGGTCTTCGCCTGGTTCATCTTCATCATCGGACTGTGCCTGATTGCGATATCGGCCGTGGGCTGGGTCTACGAGTACTACCGGGGCGAGTTCGCGCACTGACTCCGGCGTTGTCCCCAAGCGCCGAGGGCTGCGGGGGGATAGCGCCGCCAGCGCGCACATGTGAACGGCTCAGGCGGCTGACTCCGTAGCCGACAGAACACGACGCGGGATCCATCAAGCGGCCCGGCGCGGGACACCGTGCCGGGCCGCGACGCGTGTCGCACGGCTGCGCCGGTCACCGACTCGTCCACAGCTTGGCCAGTCGGCCGACGTTGTCCACATTCGCGACTCTCCCCGTTGAGCCAGGCTGGCCGGCTCGCGGAGAGTCGAAGCCATGAACCCACGTGAATCCGAGGGCACCGTCGTGCCGGTCGCCGGCCTGACCGAGATGCTGTCCGTCATCCCGTACATGGTCGGCTTTCATCCCAGCGAGAGCATGGTCGTGGTCTGCTTGCACGGCGAGCGGCAACGATCCGGCCTGGTCCTGCGCATCGATCTGCCCGCACCCGGCGACGAGGCACGATGGATCGACGAGCTGGTGGCGCGCGCGGAACACCAGGACGCCGATGGCGTGTTGCTGGTCTGCTATTCCGACCACATCGAGGCCGGGGGAGCGAAGCCATGGCAGACGCTGGTCGATGGATTGAGGGCGGCCCTGGAACGCCAGGCGATACGGGTGGCAGAAGCCGCCCTGGTTCGGACTGGGCGCTGGTGGTCCTTCATGTGCCGAGATCCAGCGTGCTGCCCGCCCGAGGGTCTCGAACTCCCGGACGCCCCGCGGGGAGCGGCGGCCCGGTTCGGCGCTGAGACCGCGCTGAGCGGCCGGAGAGTGTTCGCCTGTCGTGCCGAACTCGAGGCCACGGTGTCCGGCCCGCCGGCCGATCGGCTCGCCGAGGTGCGGCGGCTGTTCGCCGCCGCCGCACACGCCCTGTACGCCGAGTACGAGGCCGGTGGACGGCTGACCGCCCAGGCACGCACGGTCGAGCTGGCCGAAGCCGCGTGGGCGGCGTATGCGGCCGGTGAGCGGTCGTTGTGTGCCGAGGACGCCGCACGCATCTGTCTGGGTCTTGAGGATCCGGCTGCGCGCGATCACGTGGCGTCGCTACCGGTGACCGAACGCGGGCCGTGGCTGGCCCTGCTGAGTGACCTCGCGCGGCTGGCCCCGGACGACTTCGCCGCCCCGATCTGCACCGTGCTGGCATGGGTGGCCTACCAGCACGGCGAGGGTGCTCTGGCGAACGTCGCCGTGGACAGGGCACTGACGTGCCGACCGGGCTACAGCATGGCCGCCATGTTGCGCGACAGCCTCAACCGGCAGATCAGCCCCGAACTGATCCGAGAAGTGTCCCGCGCGGTGCGCGCTCGTCGCGATATCGCGTGAGCGCACACCGCGCGGGGCTGAGCTTCTACTGCTGCCCGCTGGTCAGCTCCTGCTGGCGGTCACCGCGCTCGAGCTCGTGGTGCTGAGCGGCTTCCAGCTCTTCGGCCGTGGGCTTTTGGACCACGTCGCCGAAGTAGAACCGCGACAGGCGGGCACGGCGGCGGTTGGCCTTGTACGACGGGTTCGGCACCCCATTGGCGTCAGTCGCCGGGCCCGGATCGATCGGCAGCTGCCGTTCGCGGAAGGCGAGGTCGTAGGCGCTGTGCGGATCGAGCGGCTCGTGCAGCTCGGAAAACTCACCGCTGGGGCTGACCATGATCACACCGGTCTCGCGTCCGTGCAGCAGGGTGTCCCGGTCGCGCCGCTGCAGACCGATGCAGATGCGCTTGGTCACCCAGAACGACAACGGCGTCAGGACGATGAGTCCGAACTGGATGAACCGGGTGATCCAGTTGACCGGAATGTCCAGCACGGTGGCAAAGAAGTCGTTGCCGCCGGCGATCCACAACTGCAGGTAGAAGGTGATGAACGCAACCCCGATGCCAGTGCGGACCGGCTGGTTACGCGGCCGGTCGAGCACATGGTGCTCACGACGGTCGCCGGTCGCGTACTGCTCGATCCACGGATAGAGCGCGAGCGGCGTCAGGATGAGACCAGGCAGGATGATCGCCGGAATCAGCACGCTCAACGTCAACGGATAGCCGAAGATCTCGGGCTCCCATGGAGGCATCACCCGCAGGGCACCATCGAGGAACCCGACGTACCAGTCCGGCTGTGTGCCGGCACTGACGACGGCGGGGTCGTACGGGCCCCAGAACCACACCGGGTTGATCTGGATCGTGGCCGCCATCAAGATGATCACGCCGAAGACGATGAACTGGAAGCCACCGGCCTTGAAGACGTAGACCGGCCAGAACGGGGCACCGACGACGTTCTTGTTGGTCTTGCCCGAGCCGCCCCAGTGGGTGTGCTTCTGGTACCACAACAGCATCAAGTGCACCGTGACCAGCAGAATGATCAGGCCCGGGAACAGCAGGATGTGCAGCGGGTACAGCCGGCTCACGATGTCGTCGCCGGGGTACTCGCCGCCGAACAGCAGCCACGAGAGATACGTCCCCACGACCGGGATCGCGAGCATGCCGCCCTCGATGATGCGCAGGCCGGTACCGGAGAGCAGGTCGTCCGGAAGCGAGTATCCGGTGAAACCGGTCGCGACACCGAGGAAGAGCAAGGTGACGCCGACCAGCCAGTTCATCTCACGTGGCTTGCGGAACGCACCGGTGAAGAACACTCGGAGCATGTGCGCCGACATGGCGGCGAGGAACACCAGAGCGCCCCAGTGGTGCACCTGGCGCATCAACAGTCCACCACGGACCTCGAACGAGAGTTCCAGCGTGGAGGCGTAGGCCTCGGACATGCCGGTTCCGCGCAGCGGCGTGTAGGCGCCGTCATAGACGATGTGCGCCATCGACGGCTTGAACCACAAGGTGAGGAACACGCCCGACAACAGGATCAGAATGAAGCTGAACAGCGCGATCTCGCCGAGCAAGAACGACCAGTGGTCGGGGAAGACCTTGCGGATGTTGCGCTTGAGCCAGTTGGATGCCGTGATCCGCTCGTCGACGAAGTCGACGACCTTGCCGGCACCGTTGACGATGGCACTCATGATGTTCGCCGAGCTCCGTTCCTGACTCGTTCCGCCGTGCTCATCAGCGCTCCCAGTAAGTCGGGCCGACGGGTTCGTGGAAGTCGCTTTGCGCGATCAGGTAGCCCTCACCGTCGACAGCCAGCGGCAGCTGCGGCAGGCTACGCGTAGCCGGGCCGAAGATGACCTTGCCGGCGTCGGCGAGGTCGAAGGTCGACTGGTGACACGGGCACAGCATGTGATGGGTGGTGCGCTCGTACAAGCTGATCGGGCAGCCGACGTGGGTGCAGATCTTCGAGTACGCGACGATGCCGTCGACGTGCCAGTTCTCGCGGCCTTCGGCAACATGCAGTTCCTCCGGGGCCATCCGGATCACCATGACCGGGACCTTGGCGCGCGCGTTGATGCGCTCCGGCCCGTGGTCGGGAAGGTCCTCGAAGGTCTCCGGCATCGCGTTGACCAGCTGACCGAGTTCGAGGTCGGCCGCCCGGATCGGCTGGAACGTGACGTCGGTGACGACCCGCACGCCCTCGCTCCAGATCGTCGTCTCCTTGGCGTCGACCGGCGACGGACCATTGGCAGGGCCGAGATCACGCAGCAGCACCACCGCCGGTAGCGGCAGGAGGGCAAGCGAGCCGAGCAACGAGTTGCGGATCATCTTCCGCCGGCCGAACCCGGTCTCTTCGGTCCCGGTTTCGAAATCGGCGAGGGCGGCCTCGCGGATGTTGTCGTCGCTGCGGAGCTCGTGCCGTTCGTGCACGAGTTCCGGAGACTTCATCAGCGCCCGCGCCCACTGCACGGCACCGAGGCCGATGAGCAGCGTGGCGAGTCCGAGGGTGATACCCAGGGTGAAGTTGGAGATCTGCACGTCGCCGACGCTGACGCCGTCGTCCGGATCGTCCGGCGCGATCTCGAACACGATGTAGGCGACGATCGACAGCACGAGCAGAATCGAGGCCAGCGAGAACATACCCGCGACCTGCCGCTCGGCGCGGCGCTCGGCCTTCGGGTCGACGTCGGTGAGCCGGGGCGGCGGATGGTGCAAGCCGGGGTCGGCTATCGGGTCTGCCTCGTGGCTGGTGCTCGCAGGAGTCGACTCGCGGTCGGAGGCGACGATCTCGGAGCTGGAGTGACCGTTCATGTCCTCGCTCTTCGCGCTCATGACTTCGACGACCTCGTGACGATCCAGGTGGCCATGCCAATCAGTACCCCGATGCCAATCAGCCACGCCCACAGGCCTTCGGCGACCGGTCCGGCTCGGCCGATGCCCAGGCCGCCGGGGTTGGGCTCCTCCTCGACGGACTTCAAGAAGGCGATGATGTCCTGCTTGTCCTGAGCCGGGATCGTCTCGTCGTTGAACACCGGCATCGCCTGGGGACCGGTGATCATGGCCTCGTAGATGTGCTTGGGCGATACCCCGGTCAGCGACGGGGCGTACTGGCCCATGCTCAGTGCACCGCCTTGCCCCGTGGTGTTGTGGCACTGCGCGCAGTTGGCGCGGAACAGCTCGCCACCGCGGGCGACATCGCCGGCGGACGGGTCGACGTCTTCCTCGTCGGGGACATCCGGGCCGGGCGCGAGCGAGGCGACGTAGGCGGACAGCGCGGCGATCTGCTCGTCGTTGTATGCCACGGGCTTGCGCTCGGCCTGCGCGTTCGGCGCCGCCATGGGCATCCGGCCGGTGCCGACCTGGAAGTCGACGGCAGCAGCACCGACGCCGATCAGCGACGGCCCCAGCACGGTGCCGTCCTCCTTGACGATGCCCTCGCCGCCGAGGCCGTGACACGAGGCACAACCCACGGCGAACAGCTTCTTGCCGTCGTCGATCTGGGTCGACGACGCTGCGTCGGTGCTGACCGACGCCGATGGCGCCAGCGCCGCATAGGCGCCCCCGCAGGTGAACAGCACCGCCACGAGTACGGCGATGGCCGCGAGTGGGTGCCGGCGCCGCGACGAGAGTGCCCGGCTGAGTCGGGACCGACGGCCGGCGGGACGGCTGGAAGGCGACTTCACCACGTCACTCCTCGTCACTGGATCACGTAGATGCTGAGGAACAAGGCGATCCACACGACGTCGACGAAGTGCCAGTAGTACGACACCACGATCGCGCTGGTCACCTGTTCATGTGTGAAGCGCCGAGTCATGTAGGTGCGGCCCAGGAGCAGCAGGAAGGCGATCAGGCCGAGGGTGACGTGGATGCCGTGGAAACCTGTCGCGAAGTAGAAGATCGAGCCGTACGGGTCGCTGGCGATCGTCAGCCCCTCGTGCTTGACCAGCTCGGCGTACTCGAAGACCTGGCCGCCGATGAACATCGAGCCCATGATGAACGTGAGCACGGTCCATTCGCGCAGGCCCCACTTGTTGACCTGGAACACGTTGCCCAGTCGGCCGACCTGCCCTCGTTCGGCGCGGAGAACGCCGAGCTGCATGGTCACCGAACTGAGGACAAGCACGGTGGTGTTGCCCAGCGAGAACGGTATGTTGAGCAGCTGAGACTTCTCCGCCCACAGGTCTGGTGCGTTGGCGCGCAGCGTGAAATAGATCGCGAACAAGCCCGCGAAGAACATCAACTCGCTGGACAGCCAGACGATCACTCCGACGGCGACCATGTTGGGTCGCTCGGGAGGCCGCGTCTGGGCAGCGTCGACGGCAGTTGTGGAAGCCACGTCCGCCATTATGTCTCTAGCCTTTCGCGACGGCGAACCGCCCCCGGTATCGCGGGTCGCGGCAGGCCCTGAGGTAGGCTATGTCGCGAGGCTACGTTAACTGAGCCTAACCTCACGGCTTCTGGCGTCGATGCTCGTTCGGATGCCGGGCTCGATTCGAGCGCATCCGAAGTGGCCTGGTACGGCCCGGGCCACGAGTCGCACGCCACGTCGAGCGTGCCAGGCTTCGCCCGGTAGCATCGTCTCGACCAGCAGCAGTGTTCCGACGATGCCAGCGAGGACCCCGCAGGATGAGTACGACCCAGCCGACGATGACCATCCTCGTCTACAGCGACGACCGTGCGACGCGCGAGAAGGTCCGCCTGGCCGTCGGCCGCCGTCCAGCAGCCGACCTGCCGCGGGTCGAGTACGTCGAGGTGGCCACGCATGCCGCGGTCATGAAGGCCCTGGATGCAGGCGGCATCGACGTCGCCGTGCTCGACGGCGAGGCCGTGCCGGCCGGCGGCATGGGTATCGCGCGTTCACTCAAGGACGAGGTTTTCGAGGCTCCGCCGGTGCTCGTGCTGATCGGGCGTCCGCAAGACGCATGGTTGGCCACCTGGTCGCGGGCCGAAGCGGCCGTCACTCATCCGCTCAATCCGGTCGAGGTGGCCGCGGCCGTGGCCGATCTCATGCGCCGTCGACTCGAGGGGATGGCAGCCGCGTCATGAGTGACCAGCCGCAAAGCTGGCCGGCGGTTCTCGGCGCACTGATCCAGGGCGAGGACCTGTCTGCCGAGGCGACGGCCTGGGCGATGAACGACATCATGAGCGGTCAGGCGACCGGCGCTCAGATCGCCGGCTTCGCGGTCGGGCTGCGGGCCAAGGGCGAGACGGTCGACGAGATCGACGGCATGGTCCGGGCGATGTACGAGCACGCCACCCCGTTCCACGTTTCCGGGCGAGCGTTGGACATCGTCGGAACCGGGGGCGACCGGGCCCGGACGGTGAACATCTCGACCATGGCCGCGGTGGTGGCCGCTGGCGCTGGCGCCCGTGTCGTCAAGCACGGCAACCGGGCGGCCTCGTCGGCGTGTGGCGCGGCGGATCTGCTCGAAGAGTTGGGGGTCCGCCTCGACCTGGAGCCACGGCGGGTGGCCGAGATCGCGGACGAGGTCGGCATCACGTTCTGCTTCGCACCCGCGTTCCACCCGTCGTTGCGCCACACCGGCGCCACCCGGCGTGAGCTCGGCGTGCCGACCCCGTTCAACTTCCTCGGGCCCCTGGCCAACCCAGCTCGGCCGAGTCACCAGGCCGTCGGCGTGGCCGACGCGCGGATGGCCGGCATCCTGGCCGGTGTGCTCGCCGGGCGTGGGGTGTCCGGAGTGGTCTTCCGCGGCGACGACGGGCTGGACGAGCTCACCACGACGACGACTTCGCGCGTGTGGGTGATCCGCGGCGGTGACGTCACCGAGGAGCGCTTCGATCCGGGCGACGTCGGTATCGCGCCTGCGCCGCCCGAAGCGCTGCGCGGCGGCGACGCGCCGTTCAACGCCGAGGTCGCGCGCCGCTTCTTCGCCGGTGAACGCGGGCCGGTTCGCGACGCTGTGCTGCTCAATGCCGCGGCCGGACTGGCTGCCTACGACGACTCAGGAGCCGAGCTGGCCGAGCGGATCGCCGACGGGCTGCGCCGGGCCGCTGAAGCCGTCGATTCCGGGGCTGCCGCCGCGGTGCTCCGGCGCTGGGTGGATGCCGCAGCCTGAGCTGGCGGTGTCGGCGCCGGCGTCGTGGTCCGGCGTTCAGGCGAACGTCCATCGCAGGTGGGCGATGCCGGCCTCGGCATAGGCGCGAACGCCGGTGCGCAGGCCGTAGGCGATGTCTTCCAGGACCGAGCAACGTGCGTAGAAGGCCAGCCGCTGCTGGTCCTCGGCGCCGACATCTCGCGAGTAGGCCTCGAGCGTGGGTGTGAGTACCGGCGGGCCCAGATCACGAAAGACCAGGGCGAGGTCGCGCATCGGGTCGGTGAGTGCGGCGTCGGTCCAATCGATCACGCCGGTGATCGCCCCGGTGGCGGCGTCGACCATGATGTGCTCGGCGCCGAGATCGTTGTGGCAGAACACCGCCACGTCCGGCTGCGTCGGCGGGGTGTGGGCGAGAAAGTCCTCGATCGGTGAACGCAGCTCGGCCGGCAGGTGTGAGCGGATCTGGCCGTAGTCGCGTCGAGCGTCGTCGAGCCAGGCCGACAGCGGGTAGTCGTCCCGCGCGACGAGCCCGGCCACCGCGTCGAGCGGCACGTCGTGCAGCGCGCCGAGGAACTCACCCAGCGCGGTGCCCAGCCGTCGCGCATCGGTGACCGTGTAGGTGCTCAACGCCACGCCAGGGACCTTGCGGTAGGCGAGGGCGCCTGCGTCCACATCGACGAACACCGGCTCGGGCACGGGCAGAGTCGACCATCGGGCCACGGTGTGCAGCAGTGTGGCCTCGGCACGGATCGTCTCGCTCCGCTGCGGGTCGGCGGCCTCGATGCGGCAGCGCACGATCAGGTCGTCGTCGACGTCGTAGACGACGTTGTCGCTGCCCCGCCCGAGCTGGACGATCGACCGGACCGGCCGGTCGGGCAGGTGCCTGGCGAGCAGATCGCGCAGGTCGCTCAGGTCGTGCCGGGCGTCGGCCACGTGGGCGCGGGGTCAGTCCTCGGCGCCCAAGGCGAACGCTGCTTCGAGGTCGTGCTTGGAGAACGTGCGAAACGCGATGTGCGTCTCGGTGTTGAGCACGCCGTCGACCTTGTTGAGCCGGTCGGCGACGACGTCGGCGACGGCTTCGTGTGTGCGGACCCGGACGAGGGCCACGAGGTCGATCTCGCCGGTGACGGAGTAGACCTCGCTCACGCCGTCGAGCGCGGCGATCTGTTCGGCGACTTCGGGGATTCGCGCCACGTCGGCCTGGACGAACACGATCGCGGTGATCACTTCGGGGTCTCCTCGTAGCGGCTCGGAACGGACCGGGAACGACATTACCGGGCGGCGCCGATCCGGCTCACCCGACTCCGCTCGTTGCACACCTGGACCGCCTCGGCGCGGCCGCGCTGCGCCCGTATGCGCGGGTCAACGTCGCGGGCGTAGCGGCCGACGGTCGGCCAGCGGTGCAGCGGCGACGCGGTCGGCAGCACCGACGTCCACGCGTGCGACGTAGGAGGCCGCCGCCGGCTGGGGCAGGGTCCACGAGCCGTCGACCTGGACCAGACGGGTGCCGGGTGTCTCGAGCCAGCGCAGTAGACACTCGGCCTCCTCGGCTGTCGCCGCCGGCAACGGAGCTGGAGCCGGTTCGACGGTCTCGGCGGTGGCGACCAGCGCGTCGACATACGGCCTGGGGTCGGCCCCGGGCGGCGAGCACTCGGCCCCGGCCAGCCGTCCGTATCGGATGACGTGCAGTTCCCAACCCCCGGCCTCACGCCGCCGGGCAGCGACCAACTGCGCAATGGCGGCCAGAGCGGCCATGCGTTGCACACGTGCCGCGGAGCGTACAAGGGTGGCGAGGCGATCGCGGCGCACTGCGGCGTCCTCGTACCGCTCGTGCTGCGCCAACGCGTCGATCCGCTCGAGCAGCCGATCGACGACCGGCCCCGGGTCGGATCGGAAAACCTGACGGACGAGCTCGACATGTGCCGCGTAGGTCTCGACGGACTCGGCCCCGACGCACGGTGCACCGCATCGGCCGAGGTCGGCGAGTACACAGGCCGACCCGAGGCGTTTCGGTGACAGCCGCTGGGTGCATTGCCGGATGGGTACCGCTTCGTGGACGGCGGCCATGGCCGCCTCAGCCGTACGGCGCGAGCCGAACGGGCCGAGGTAACTGCCGCCGTCGTCACGCACCCGGTGCACCAACGACAACCTGGGAAACGGCTCGACAGTGAGCTTGATCCAGCTGCCGCGTTCGGGGAATCGGGAACGCCGGTTGTACCGGGGCTTGCGCTCACCGATGAGGCGCAGCTCGCGGACCTCGGCCTCCAACGGTGTGGCGCAGGGGATGCCGGTGACTGAGGTGGCCACCGCGACCATCTCCGTCATGCGGGCCCGGGTTTCGGACGCGGTGAAATAGTTGCGGACCCGGGTGCGCATGTCTTTGCTCTTGCCGACGTACAGCACCTCACCGTCGTCGGCGGTGAACATGTAGACGCCCGGGGCGCGAGGCAGTTGCTCGGCCAAGTGGCGCTTGTCGCGTTGCGCTGCGGTGACTTTGCTCTGCCAGAGGCTGAGCTCCTCGACGGTGTGCACGCCGACGTTGCCCAGCCGTTCGATCAGGCCGTGCAGGACGTCGACAGTGGCGCGGGCGTCGGCCAGGGCGCGGTGGTTCGGTGTCGTGGACGACCGGAACAAGCGGGCCAACGTGGACAGCTTGCAGTCGCTGGCTTCGTCGCGGGACAGCACCCGCCGGGCCAGGCGCGCGGTGTCGAGCACCTGGAAGGCCGGCCACGCGGTGCCGGTGGTCGCACAGGCTGCCCGGAGGAAGCCGACGTCGAACGGCGCGTTGTGCGCGACGAGGACGCTGCCGCGCGCGAACTCCAGGAACGCCGGCAACGCGGAGGTGATGGGCGGCGCCCCGGCGACCATGGCATCGGTGATTCCGGTGAGCACGGCGATGAACGGCGGGATGGCGGTACTGGGCCGTACGAGAGTGCCGAACTCGCCGAGCACCTCACCGCCACGGACCTTGACCGCGCCGATCTCGGTGATCTCGGCGGTATCCGGAGCACCGCCGGTGGTCTCGAGATCGACCACGACGAACGTGGTGGCCACCAACGGCACACCGATCTCGTCGATGGTGCCCTGCACGGCGACGGGGGCCACAGCTCACACTCCCTCGCAGTCGATGCCCACATTCGGCACGGTAGGGGCCGGCACCGACAATCTCGGCCCACGGCCGCCGGCGAGCGGGCCGTTCCAGGCCTGGGCGTCGTTGATGATCATGAAACCGGCCTAGTGTGACGCCAAGCACCCGATCAGCGAATGACGAGGAGGACCCCGTGGCCGTGCCCGAGCAGTCCGGGACGGCGAGACGTCCGTGCGCGCGCTTCGGCGTCGTGGGTGGCAGCGTCCGATCGGATCGGGCATGACCACGCTGCCCGACTCCGTACGCGCCAAGGTCGTCGCGCTGGCCTCCGACGTCTTGGCCGACCTGGCGCCCAACGATGTTCCTCCGTCGCTGCGTCCGGTCGCGAAGTTCGCGCCCGCCAAGCGGGCCCGGCTGGGCGCGAACGCCATCGCGGCGGCGCTTGAATCAGACGCCGGGTTCCGCCAGCACGTGCTGCAGGCGGCTTCCGCGGCCGATCCCGCGCTGGCCGAGGCGCTCGAGACGGGAACGGTACCGCCTGCGGCCGAGCCGGCCGACGTCGCGGCGATGGCCTACCTGCTGCGACCGGCCGGGTGGGAGAAGATCGTCGAGTCCGCTGCGTCGTCGCTGCGTGCCGGTGCGGAGGAGGAGCGTCGGGCGCGTGAGTCCGCGGCAATCGAGCGGATCAGGGAGCAACTGGACGCCGCGCGCGCCTCGGCCCGTGAGACCCGGGCGACGATGAAGGCGGAGATCGACCGGCTCAAGGCCGAGAATGCGACCTTGCGACGCCGTCTGCAGGAAACACGTCAGCGACTCGAGGAAACGCGCGCTCGCGACAAGCAGGAGTACGACACGGTCGAGAAGGACCTCGCGGACTCGAGGGCCGCACTGCGCTCAGCCGAGACCGAGGCGCGACGACTGCGCAGCCGGTTGGCCGAGTCCGACCAGGCGCTGGAAGCGGCGCGGCGCAGCGGCCGTACCGAGCGCAGCCTCGAAACGGCTCGGCTGGCACTGCTTCTGGACACGCTCACCGAGGCTGCGGCCGGGTTGCGCCGCGAACTCGCGCTGCCGGCTTCGTCGTTGCAGCCGGCCGACACCGTCGACGCGGTGGACCCGAAGCCGGCGCAGCCGCCGCAGGGCCGGGCGCGATCCGGCGACGAGCCGGCCTATCTCGACGAACTGCTCACGATGCCACGGGTGCACATGATCGTCGACGGCTACAACGTGACGAAGACGGCGTGGTCGGCCATGCCGCTCGAGGCGCAGCGCACCAGACTGATCCAGGGCCTGAGTGCGCTGGCCGCACGGACGGGCGCCGAGATCACCTGCGTGTTCGACGGCGCCGACGTGGCTGCACCTCCGCCGGTGGCTCCGGCGCAGGGCGTGCGGGTGCGGTTCAGCGCCCCGGGGCAGAGCGCCGATGAGCTCATCCGTCGGATGGTGGGGGCCGAGCCGGAGGGCAGACCGGTCGTCGTGGTCTCGTCCGACCGTGAGGTCGCAGCGGCCGCGCGGCGCCCGGGTGGGCGCGCCGTCGAGGCCGTGGCGCTCGTCGGGTTGCTCGCGCGCTGATCACCGGGGTGTCGCGGAGAAACCCGACTTTGTCGGTGGCGGGCCGTAGCGTCCTGTCGTGGCGAGCGAGAGCTCGTGCTCATCGGACTCTGCTGGAGGTGTGACAGTTGCACATCGACTGTGATCGCTGCGAGATGCGAGGGCTGGCCTGCTCGGACTGTGTCGTTTCCGTCCTGCTCGGCGACACCGCGGGGCAACTCGGGGGAGAGGAGCAGCGGGCCATCGGGGTGCTCTCCGAGGCCGGTCTGGTACCGCCGCTGCGCATGGCTGCGCCTGATGATCAACCGAGAAAGTCGGGCGAAACTCGGTCCAGGGATTTGCGGGGGATGCGCTCGGCTGGCTAGGCTCCCCGCCCAGGTGCTGCGAATCCCGTCCACGGAAGGACCAGAGTGCCTGAGCATCGTGGCCAGTCCCGCCGTCCTCGTCGTGTGCTCATCGCCCTGTGCACGGCGGCGGTCACTGTTTCTGGAGGGTTGGTCCTGACGTCGGTCGGGTATGCCGACCCCGAGCCGACCATCGCCGAGGTCCAGGACAAGGTCGACAATCTCTATCATCAGGCCGAACAAGCCACAGAGCGGTACAACGCGGCCACTGACGAGCTCAACGACGTGAAGCGCCGTATCGAGCGGGCGAAATCGGCCGTGGCAAAGCAACAGGCCCGCGTCGAAGCCGTCCAGTCCCGCATGGCCGGGTTCGCGGCGGCGCGATACCGCGCCGGTGGGTTCGACCCCACGCTACGGACGTTCCTGGCCGAGAGCCCGGCCGATTTCATCGCGCAGGCGTCCGTCGTCGATGCCTATGCGAACCAGCAGACCGAACAGCTGGCCGAAGCTGCCGATGTGCGTCGCGCATTCGAGCAGGCCAACATGGTCGCCGAAGAGGAGCTGGCCCGGCAGCGGGCCATCGAGGCTGAACTCGAAGCCGAGAAGCAGAAGGTCGAGCAGTTGCTCGCCGAGGCCGAAGAGATCCTCGACGAGCTCGAAGCCGAAGAACGCCAACGCCTCGAAGAGGAACGCGAGCGGGAGCGGCAAGAGAACGCCGAGAAGCCCGATCGCGACAACGATGACGACGACGTCACCCCCGACGTCCCACCGTCGGAGAAGGCCGGTGTCGCTGTCGAGTTCGCGATGAACCAGCTCGGCAAGCCCTACTGCTGGGGCGGCAACGGGCCGGACTGCTGGGACTGCTCCGGGCTGACGTCGGCTGCCTGGGCTCAAGCCGGGGTCAGTCTGCCGAGGTCCTCAGGCTCGCAGATCAGCGCCGGCACCCGGGTGTCCATGAGTCAGCTGCAACCGGGCGACTTGGTCTTCTACTACAGCCCCATCAGCCACGTCGGCATCTACATCGGCAACGGCCAGATCGTGCACGCCACCCACCCCGGTGACGTCGTGAGCGTCGACCCGGTCGACATGATGCCGTTCTCCGGAGCCTCCCGGCCGGGCTGAGTTCACGTTCGTCACTACCACGCCTGCGCTGCGCACGTTGTAGCCAGCTCGGTGGGCAGCGACGTCCTGATGCCGGATCGGCGCACCGACGTGTCGCCTGCATGATCAGTGGGCGGGCGCCTCTGGGCTCATGAGCAGTGGGCGTCTCTGTGCGCATGAGCTGCGTGCGCGTCCCCGCGCGCGACCCGTCGAGTTCGCGCCTGCGCGTGATCTTCTTGCGGTCTGCGCGCATGATCGCCTTGCCTATTGTCTGGTCGGCGCGACCTGCGTGATTCTCGTGCGCGGTCTCTGCGCGTGGGGTGTTCGCGCCATTCCTGGCTCATGATCGCGTGGCATGGGTGATCATGAGGCGGTTGTGGGCGCTGTTTGGTGGATCATGAGTTGTTGGTGGCGTTATCGCGCCGGTGGTGTCTCATGATGGGTTGCGCGTGGGGGCGTTCGCGCCATTTGTGCCTCATGATCGCGCCGCATGGGTGATCATGAGGCGGTTGTGGGTGTTGTCTGATGGATCATGAGTCTTTGGTGGCGTTATCGCGCCGGTGGTGACTCATGATCGGTTGCGCGTGGGGGCGTTCGCGCCATTCCTGCCTCATGATCACGCAGCATGGGTGATCATGAGGCAACTGTCGCCGACGCGCTCAGAAGCCGAGCCCTGCAGGGGGTAAGCGGAAGTGTTGCCGCGCAAGCGCATGGCGAGTTGTGCTGTGCGGCAGAGGTAAGGGGAGTGCTGTCCCGCAGCGCGCCGCAACAAGAGTGCTGTTCCGCTGGCGTAGCGGGATGGCTCGCTCCGCGACCAGCGTCGAGACGTACAGGCCGGCAGCCGGGCACGGGGCCGGCGCGCCTCCCGCTATCCGTTGCCCCCGATGGCGTGTCCGAGCTGCCAACTGAGGAAGCACGTCCCGACGAGGACGATCCCCATCACTGCTACGTAAATGAGCATGGTCTGGAGTTGCAGCGACCTTCGCTGCCGCAGAGCCTCTCGCATGGTCGCCCACCCCGGGTCCCGACTCGTGGGTGCCGACGGACAGCACCAGTTACTCCAAGCATGAGGTCAGGTGACTTTCACGTCGATGGAGTGACCGGCCATTGCTTCATCACCTGAACGGGCTACCAGGGTGACAACCTGTGACAATGTGTCACGCAAAGTTACGAATCGAGGTGTCCTGAAGCGCCATCGGAGAGCAGCCCCGCGCGCACAGCGGACATGATGGCCTGCGCTCGGTTCGATGCACCAAGTTTGTCATACAACTTCGACACGTGGGTCTTGGTTGTCGATTCGCTGATGTAGAGCTTGCGCGCGATGCTCGAGACGCCGAGTCCGTCGGCGAGCAGATCCAGCACTTCGCGCTCGCGGCGGGTGAGCTGTGGGCCGGTTGGATGCATCCGGCGTTGCATGGCCTCGGCCAGGTCGGCGGCCACGAACGACGACGGGGTCGCGGCCGCATGCCGGGCGGCGGCGACGACGTCGTCGCTGGGCGCGCTCTTGGGGACGAATGCCGACGCGCCGGCGTCGAGGGCACCGAACAGGTGGTCGTCGCCGGCGTACATGGTGAGTATGACCAGCCCGATGTCGGGGCGCGCTTTGCGCAGCGACTGTGCGAGATCCAGGCCACTGCCGTCAGGCAGGCGGATGTCGATGACGGCGACCACCGGTTGGGTTGCCTCGGCCAGGCGATGCGCCTCCGCGACGGTGGCAGCCTCTCCGACGACGGTGAAGTCGACGTCGCGCTCGAATGCACGACGCAGGCCTTGGCGGATGAGCTCGTGGTCGTCCACGAGCATGACCGTCATGGGCACGTTCTACCCCTCTCCATCATGGGCGCCGAGGGAAACGTCGACGACGGTTCCGCCCTCGGGTCTGTCTTCGATGACGAGTGTTGCACCAACTCGCCTGGCTCGCTCGGCCATGATCTCAAGACCGTAACGTCCGCGCGGCTGTTCGTGCATGCCGATGCCGTCGTCCACGATGCGGATCTGGGCGGCCGGCGGGCTGACGGAAACGGTGACCCACAGGTTTCGCGCCTTCGCGTGCTTGCGTACGTTGGTGATGGCCTCTTGGCCGATCCGCAGTAGCTCCGCTTCGAGTTCGGGCCGCAGCCGGTCGTGATCTTCCTGGTGGACGAGGTGGACCTTGAGCCCGGCTTGTGTCCCGACTTGGCGTGCGTAGGCCGACAGGGACGTGCCGAGGCCGGCGTCGTGATCGAGGTCGCTGCGCAGGTCGAAGATCGAGTGCCGCAGGTTCGACAGGATGCGGGTCAGCTCCTGGCGCACGGTCGTGGACAGCGACTTGGCGTCGACGTCGGTGGTGCGGGCGATCAGGTCGTCGACGAGATACCCGAGCGAGGTCAGCTCCTGGGCGATGCCGTCGTGAATCTCGCGCGCGAGCCGGCGGCGTTCCTCGCGGGTCGCCAGCTCGCGGACTTCGTCGAACAGCAGCGCCGTCTCCAGGCGCAGCGCGCCTTCGTCGGTGGAGCTGACCAGGGCCTGCAGCTCGTCGGAGGTCACTTGGTCAGGCACGTCGGCGACGACGACCCCCATGGTGCGCGACCCGACGCGCAACGGCAGGACCACGCGATAACCTCGGCGACCGGTCGGTGTCCAGGCGGGAGCTTCACTGCTCCAGGCCTCGAGCAGGACGGGATCGCGTTCGGCACCCATCAGCCAGCCGTCGTCTTCGCCGCGGTGGGCCAGCGGGAACAGGTTGCCGCCTTCGCGGCGGACCAGGAGCGCGGCCCGGCGCACCGACAGCGGGCCGGCCACCTGATCGAGGAGGCCTTCGGCCAGGGTGCCGGGGTCGAGGCCCACCGACAGCCGTCGCGACACCACGCGCAGCTCGGACAACAGCCGGTAGGCAGCGGCGTACCGGCCACCGTCGGCGACCTGGATGCTGTCCAGGCGAAGCACCCACGCACCGATGGCGCCGGTGGCGAAGATGATGACGACCCACACGGCCACGCTGCCGAACGCGGTCGGCTCGATCAGGTCGCCGCCGGCCAGGACGTTGCCGACTGCGAGCCCGATGGCACCGGTGAGCGTGGTGACCGCCGTACCGGCGATGCTGCCGGCCAGCCCGGCCGCGAAGGCGGGGACGAGTAGGTACGGCAGGGCGAGATACGCCTCCGGCAACCCGAGCCCCACGATGATCGAGGCGAGCGCCATCTCGGCGCCGACCCGAAGCCGGGTGCGCGGCAGGATCCGCTCGGACACCGCCGCGGCCAGCGCCACGAGCGCGAGCGCCCCCAGCCACCACCAGTCGGTGACCACGCTACGGGCCGAACCGGTCAGCGCGATGACAAGAGCCAACATGCCCGGACGCGCGACGGCAACACCATGCCAATGTCGCTGTACGGAATCGGGCGCCCACACACTCACAGGGGGCAGTTTGCCGCAAAACGGGTTGCGACGAGTTCCGAAGTGCCGCTAGTGACCGGGATTCGAGACGCCACGGGTGAAATCTGCGTTTTCACGTCCTGACCGGGTCGGAAACGTCGTGAATTCAGCGAAGTAGAGTGAGCGACCATGAGCAGGCCGGCCGTCGACGTCATGGACTGCACGTTCGTGGTCGCCGCGCCGGCCGAGGTGGCCGCCCGGATCGCGCAGGCCGACGTGTGGCGTGTGTGCTGGCCGACCCTGCGGTTGACGGTGACCGAGGACCGCGGCGTGGAAGGAATCCGATGGCGCGTCGACGGCGAGGTCCGCGGAAGCGGGGAGATCTGGCTGCAACCGTGGGGCGACGGCGTCCTCGTGCACTGGTTCCTGCGCGCCGAGCCGGCGCGTGCCGCCACGAGCCCGCGCCGGACCAGACGGATCCGCGAACGCCTCGTTCGCACCTACAAGGCCGGCATCCACGAGTTGAAAGACCGGATGGAACTCGGCCGCGCGGTCGGGGCGCCTCGGCTCGCGCGAGCCGGACGGGGCCGGACGGCCCGCACCGACGCGGGGTCGGCGGCGCGGTGATGGCAGACTTCATCTCATGGCTGCGCAGACCACGTCGAGTATCGTGATCGCCGCCCCTCCGGCGCAGATCATGGCCGTCATAGCCGACCTCGAGGCGTACCCGGAGTGGACGGCGTCGGTGCGTGAAGTCGAGATCCTGACGGTGTACGAAGACACCGGCCGTCCGGGTGAGGCGAGATTCGTGCTGGACGCGGGGCCGATCAAGGACACGTACACGTTGTCCTACGAGTGGGACGGCGACGAGGAAGTTCGCTGGCACCTCGTCGAAGGTGGCATGATCAAGCAGCTGGAAGGGGCGTATACCCTCGCCGTGACCGAGTCCGGCGCGTCGACCGAGGTCACCTACCAGTTGACCGTCGACGTGGCCATCCCGATGCTCGGCATGATGAAGCGCAAAGCCGAAAAGGTGATCATCGACACCGCGCTGAAGGAGCTCGACAAGCGCGTGGCGGATCGCCGTGACCAGTACGGAGAACCGGAGTGAGCCTGACCATCGGCGTCGATGTCGGCGGCACGAAGATCGCTGCAGGGGTGGTCGACGAGAAGGGGGTCATCGGTCAGCGAGTACGCCGCACGACTCCGTCCGAGGACCCTGCGGCGATCGTGGCGACCATCGTCGCGGTGATCAACGACCTCGCCGACGGCCATGAGGTGGACGCCGTGGGCGTCGGGTCGGCCGGCTTCGTCGACTCCGGGCGGTCCAAGGTCATGTTCGCGCCGAATCTCGCCTGGCGCGACGTGCACGTTCGCGATCAGGTCGCCGAGGCGACCGGGCTGCCCACGGTCGTCGAGAACGACGCGAACGCCGCCGCGTGGGGTGAGTTCCGATTCGGCGCCGCCGAGGACGTCGACGACATGGTGTTGCTGACCATCGGCACCGGGGTCGGCGGTGGAGTCGTGCTGGGCGGGGAGATCTACCGGGGTGCGCACGGCGTAGCCGGCGAGATGGGCCACCTGCGGGTCGTCCCGGACGGCCACATCTGCGGTTGCGGGCTCAAGGGCTGCTTGGAGGCCTATGCCAGCGGTACGGCGCTGGTGCGCGAAGCCCGCACGGCGGCGAGCCTGCCCTCAGCGGCGCGGATTCTGACGCTGGCCGGAGGCGATCCGCAGAGCATCACCGGGCCGATGATCACCGCAGCTGCCGCCGAAGGCGACGACCTGGCCATCGTGCTCCTGACGCAACTGGCTCGCTGGCTGGGTGAGGCGATGGGATCGTTCACGGCGCTGTTCGACCCGGCGGTCTTCGTGCTCGGCGGCGGCGTCTCCGCGGCCGGGGACCTGTTGCTCGCGCCGGCCGAGGAGGCACTGCGCAAGCAGATCACCGGACGCGGATTCCGTCCTGAACCCGAAGTCCGCCTGGCCACCCTCGGCAACGACGCCGGCATCTGCGGCGCGGCCGACCTCGCGCGAAAGTGACGGCCCCGGTCACGCGCCTGCGGGTGCTCTCGTACAACATTCACGGCCTGCGCGACGACGCCCACGCGGTCGCGCGCGTGCTGCGTGCGGCCGACGCCGACGTGGTCTGCCTCCAGGAAGCGCCGAAGTTCCTCGCGTGGCGCGGCCGGTGTGCCGCGCTGGCGCGGCGCAGCGACCTGCTCTACGCCGGGGGTGGCGGGACGACCGGGGGGACGGCGCTGTTCACGTCGATCCGCGTGGACGTGCGTGAGGTGCAGGAACACCAGCTACGCCGTACGCCCGGGCTCACCAAGCGGGGCGTCGTCATCGCGCGGCTGGCCAAGAACGGCGTGGAGTTCTCCGCCGCGTCGATTCACCTGGGCCTCGACCCGGCCGAGCGTGCCCGGCACCTGACCGACATCACCGGGTTGGTCAACCGGCTCGGGCTGGCGACCACCGTCATCGCCGGCGACATCAACGAGAAGCCGGACGCGATGACCTGGGCCCGCCTCGTCACGCAGTACACCGACGCCGCAGCCGGTGACGACACGCCGACGTTCTCGGCGACGAATCCGCGCCGCAAGATCGACGGCATCTTCGTCCGCGGCGGCATCGAGGTGGAGTCCGCGCGCGTCGTGGATTCCCCGGACGTGCGAGCCGCCAGCGATCATCGTCCCGTCGTCGCCGACCTCGTCCTGACCGGGTGAGCGTTCGACGTCGGCGCTCTCAGAGCACGGCGCCGTTGTCGGGGTCGTCGGGGTGGTGCCCGCGCATCCGGGCGATCAATGTGACGAAGCCCAGGATGAACGCCGTCACCGCGAACAGCAGGAACTCCTCCGGCGGGGTCCACGGCAGCGCGGTGACGCCGACCAGGCTCACCGGGCCGAAGATCACGCCGGCCCACGCCAGCCGCGACACGCGGTCGCCGCGGGGAATGGGCGCCGGCGGCGGCGGCACGAAATGGTCGTGGTCGTCAGCGTGGTCCTGTGGGGTCTCCGGGCCCGGCTCCGGGGACACCGGCCCCAGCGGCCGCCCTTCGGTGGCGAGCGAGCCGAGCGTCACCGATGCATCGTCGTAGCCGTCGAAGTGGTCGTCGTCGGGGCTGAGATTCTCCGCGGCGGGCCAGCGTCCCTGTGATTCGCCGGAGTCGGGGGAGGCGTGGAAGGCATCGACCAGCTCGGCCCACGTGCTGTCGTCGTCTCGGGTCATGTCGTCAGATCCGGCTCCCCTTCGTGACTCGCTCGATGAACGCGGCCGAGCCGTCGAAGATGGCCGGAGCGTCGTAGTCGAGAGTGGCGACGTGGTAGCTGCGATGCAGGGTCTGTTCGGTGACATCGGCGGAGGAGACACCGGACAAGATGATCGGCGCTCCCGTCGCGTCGACGACATGGTCGTTCGTGCTGCGATAAAGCAGCACCGGCTGGGTGATCACGGCGAGGTCGCGTATTACCAGTCTCCACATCTGGGTCTGCGAATACAACGCTTGCAGGGGAGTGCGGTCGTAGGCGTGCTCGTCCTGGCCGGGCCGGGCGATGTCACCGCCGATGGCCCCGACCGAGCCGACGAACAGGCGCAGCAGCGGCAGCGCGACGAGCCGCCGGTCGCTGCTGGCGACGGCGGGGTTGACCAGGACGAGCCCCTGGACCAAGGTGCTGTGCTCCTGCGCCAGGCGCAGGGCGAGGCAGCCGCCCATCGACAGTCCCGCCACCACGACGGCGGCACACCGTTCGGCGAGGTCGAGGAGCGACCGTTCGACGCAGCGATACCAGTCCGGCCACGCCGTACGGTTGAGGTCCTGCCAGGTCGTGCCGTGCCCGGGTAACCGCGGCAGCTCGACGCTGTAGCCACGTTCAGCGAGGTCATCGGCCCATGGGCGCATGGACGCCGGTGATCCGGTGAAGCCATGGCACAGCAGGACGCCGACGCGCCCGCCGACGTGCCGGAACGGTTGCACCGCGGTGGTCACCTGGGCCTCGGACCGCATCGCGTCCTCCGTCCTCCTCGTCGAATCGGCCGAAACGGCCGAAACCAGCATCGTCCCATGGTGCCGTGTCCGGTGGGCAGGGCCTGCAGGCGGTACGGAACCGGCTCGTTTCGCTGTATCGTGCCGACGTGCTCTATTGGCTGATGAAGAGCGTGCTCCTCGGCCCCATCCTGCGGCTGGTCTACCGGCCGTGGGTTGAGGGCGTCGAGAACGTTCCGAAAGAGGGGGCGGCCATTCTCGCCGGCAACCACCTGACCGTCGTCGACTCGTTCTTCCTGCCCGTGATGATCGAGCGCAAGGTCAGCTTCCTGGCGAAGAGTGACTACTTCACCGAGAAGGGGATCAAGGGCTGGTTCAAGCGGCGATTCGTCGGCGGCACCGGGCAGGTTCCCGTCGACCGCTCCGGTGGCCGGGCGAGTGAGGCGGCTCTGAACGCCGCGCTGAAGGTACTGGACGAAGGGGAACTGTTCGGGATCTACCCGGAGGGGACGAGGTCTCCGGACGGCCGCCTGTACCGCGGCAAGACCGGGGTGGCGCGGATCGCCTTGAAGGCCCAGGTCCCAGTGATCCCGGTCGCGATGATCGGTACCGCGGAGATGCAGCCGGCCGGCCGGGTGATCCCGAAGATCATGCGCCCGGGGATCCGCTTCGGCGCTCCGCTGGACTTCAGTCGCTATTACGGCATGGAGAACGACCGCCACGTCCTGCGCTCGGTGACCGACGAGATCATGTATGCGCTGATGGAGTTGTCGGGGCAGGAGTACGTCGACGTCTACGCCTCCACCGTCAAGGCGAAGCTCGGCGCCGCCGGGCGCCGTGACGAGAAGTCGGACTGACCGGGCGCTGGCTCCGGCGGTGGGCGGGCCCAGCGGCGACCTCAGTGGCGACCTCAGTGCCGGCCCGGGTACGAGTCGGGCTCCGGCTCGGCGGGCTGCACGCTGTGGCTCGGAAAATCCTCGAGCGCACCGGTGGGCGTGTCGTCCCAGTCGCTGAACGTCAGCGGACTGCGCAGATACGCGGTGAGGAATTCGGCGGTACGACGGATGCCGTCGAGGTGGGTGCGTTCGTGTCCGTGGCTGGACTCCACCCCGACGCCGATGAGCGCCGCACGGCACTCCAGCCCGGACTCGATGGCCGGTGCCGCATCGGAGCGATAGAAGCGGAACACGTCGCGCCGGTACGGCAGGCCGACGGTTTCGCACAGGCCGATCAGCCGCCTGGTGAGGTGGTAGTCGAACGGCCCGGTGGAGTCGAGCATCGCGATGTTGACGACGTCTTCGCGTGACTCCTGGCCCTCGCTGACGACCGCGTTGTCGACGGCGACGAGTTCGGCGACGTTCTCGTCGAGCCCGTGAGTCGCGCCCATGCCCACTTCCTCGCCGATGGTGACCAGCAGATGCGCGGTGACGGGGAGGTTGGAGCCGTCTTCGACCAGCGCCTTGAGCGCAGCCAGGCACGCTGCTACGCCGGCCTTGTCGTCGAGGTGGCGGGATTTGACATACCCGTTGGGGGAGATCTGCGGCGCTGCGTCGATGGCCACGAAGTCGCCGACGTGCAGGCCGAGGTCCTCGAGGTCGGCGCGGCTGTAGACGGGCTCGTCCAGCCTGATCTCCACTTGATGCCAGCCGACACCCTGGGTGTCGACGGCGTCGCCGTAGTTGTGCCCGCTGGACAGCAGCGGCAGCACGGTCCCGGTGTGGATGCGCGTCAGATCGTCGGTGAAGACGGTGACGTGCGCGCCCTCGGCGAACCTGGCGCTGTGGGTGCCGATCGGGACGACTTCGAGCCGGCCGTCGTCCTTGAGCCGTTTGATCATGCAGCCGATGGTGTCCGCGTGGACGACGACGGCGCGGCTGGTGTCTTCCACTCGGCCGGTCAGCGTGGCGCGCAGGACGCCGCGGCGGGTCAGGCGCATCGGGAGACCGAGGTCCTTCAGGTGATCGCCGATGATCTGCATGACGGCGTCCGTGCGGCCCGACGGGCTGGGGGTGCGCAGCAGTTCGAGCAGGACGTCGCGCAGGTACTCCTCGTCGATCGGCAGGTACTTCATGGAGACAGCCTCGCACGTCGGAGGGTGTAGCGACGACGTGGGGAGCAAGTCGCCACGAAGAGTTGCGAATCGGCAGGTCAGGTCGACGCGGACGAGCCGGGTGGTGCGGGATTCCACGCTCGGGGGGCCGACCGCGTCGCGGGGAAGAGCAGATCGACGAACGCCGCGGCCGTCGGTTGAGGCTCGTGGTTGGCCAGCCCGGGACGCTCGTTGGCCTCGATCAGCACGTAGTCGGGCTCGTCGGGGGCGGCGACGATCATGTCCAGGCCGG
Source organism: Haloactinopolyspora sp. (assembly GCF_027324685.1). Classification (NCBI taxonomy): domain Bacteria; kingdom Bacillati; phylum Actinomycetota; class Actinomycetes; order Jiangellales; family Jiangellaceae; genus Haloactinopolyspora; species Haloactinopolyspora sp. The sequence continues at coordinate 7,287 of NZ_DAHVSH010000017.1, read as the reverse complement.
TCACCGGGATGTCGATGGCGCGACTGGCCGCGACGGCCGCCTGCGCGAGAGCGGGATGCAAGCTCGCGGTGACGTCGTGGATCGTGCCTCCGGTGTGCAGATTGGCGGTGCGGCGTACTCGCAGCGCGACGCCGTCGGGCAGAACCGAGTCGAGGTCGTAGCCGGCTTCGGCGATGGTGTCGATGGTGACGTCGTCGAGCGGGATGGTGGACTCACCCCCGGTCGCGGCCGAACGGCGGCGGCTGTGCGACTCGATCAGCTGGGCGACGGTGTGCCGACCGGTGCCGTACACCGTCGCGGGACGACGGATCGCTGCGGCGATGACCTCGTGCCCGATCACGATGATGCGCAGGTCTTCACCGGTGACGCACTGCTCGATCAGCACGTCCACGCAGTACGACCGGGCGAACTCGATGGCACGCTGCAAGGCGTCGGCATCGCGGACCCCGACGGTGATGCCCCGGCCCTGCTCACCCCGCGCGGGCTTGACCACCACCTCGCCTACCTCGGCCAGCAACGCGCGATCGGCTTCCTCGTCACCGGCCAGCTGCCCGCGTGCGATGTTCAACCCGGCCCGCTCGAAGATCCGGCGTGTGGCCAGTTTGTCGTCGCAGCGGCTCATCGCGACCGCGGTGGTCAGCTCCGACAGCGACTCCCTGGTGACGATGCGGCGACCGCCGTGAGTCAGGCGTATCTCGCCGCTGTCGACGTCGGTGGTCTCGACGTGAATGCCCCGCCGGCGGGCTTCGTCGGCGATGATGCGGGCGTACGGGTTGAGCTCGGCGGACTCCGCGACCGGCTCGGCGACGAACAGCGGCTCGTTGATCGGGTTCTTGCGTTTGACCGAGAACACCGGGACGCGGCGGAAGCCCAGCTTCTTGTACAAGCGGATCGCGGGGTCGTTGTCGTGGATCACCGACAGGTCGAGGTGGTTGCGACCGCGACCGATGTAGCGCTCGGCGAGTACGCGAACGAGCGCCTCGCCGACGCCGGGCAGCGTGGACTGGGGGTCGACGGCCAGGCTCCAGAGGCTGGCGCCGTTGTCCGGGTCGTCGAAGGCGATGGTGTGATCGATGCCGGTGACCGTGCCGACGATGTCGCCGGTGTTGCTGTCTTGGGCGACGAGGTAGGTGAACGTGCGGGTGCGCTGGTTGGCCCACATCAGCTCCGGCGAGGCGGTCACCATGCCGTGCGCGGTGTAGATGCGGTTGATCTCTTCGGCATCGGCCAGCTCGCTCATCGCCCGCACGAACACTCCAGGCACCAGGTTGCGCCGAGGCCGGTAGCGGTGCAGCTCGAGGCGGTAGGTGAGCGACGGGTCGATGAACAACTCGTCCGGCGCCTGGGAGATGAGCACGTGCGGATCGGCGACGTACATGGCGATGTCGCGCCGGCCCTCCTCCTCGGCACCCAGCAGGCTGATGATGTCGAACGGCTCGTCGAAGGTCTGGGCGAACACGAGCCTGCCCCACCCGCAGTCGACCACGACGTCGCGCTTCATGTCCCGGACCAGATGCTCCGGGGTCTCTTCCCAGGGACGGGTCCACAGCGGCTGACGGGGTTCGGGTTGCAGCCGCCGGCGGAAGTCCGCCGGTGTTCGCGACGTGCGGGGTGCCTCGTTGCTGTCCTCGACGCTGCGGTCGTCGCCGTTCACCTGGTGCCGCCCTCCCCGGGCAGGTGCGTTTGTAACCACATCTCGAGCAGTCCGAGCTGCCAGAGACGATTGCCCCGCAGCGGGGTCAGCTCGCCGTTGGGGTCGGCGAGCAGGCGGTCGACGTATTCGGAACGGAACAGGCCGCGGTCGCGGGCCGGGGCCGAGTGCAGCGCGTCGCGGACCCGATCGAGATAGCGCCCGCGCAGGTACTTCAACGCCGGCACCGGGAAGTAACCCTTCGGACGGTCGATCACCGCGTTCGGAATGACCCGCCGGGCAGCTTCTTTGAGCACGCCCTTGCCGTCCTGGGCGAGCTTGAGCTCGGGCGGGCAATGTGCGGCGAGCTCGACGAGCTCGTGGTCGAGGAACGGCACACGAGCCTCGAGGCCCCAGGCCATCGTCATGTTGTCCACCCGCTTGACCGGGTCGTCGGTCAGCATGATCTGCGTGTCGAGGCGCAGCGCGGCGTCGACGGCGGTCTCGGCGCCCGGACGGCGCATGTGGGCGGTGACGAAGTCGAGGCTGGCCGGGCCGTCGGTCAGGTACTCCGGCGCGACGACCTCGGCCATCCCGGCGTGGTCGCGGTCGAAGAAGGCCGCGGCGTAGCGCTGGACGGCGTCGCCGCGCTCCGCGCCGTGCAGCGGCGGGTACCAGTGATAGCCGGCGAACACCTCGTCGGCGCCCTGCCCGGACTGGACGACCTTGACGTGCTTGCTGACCTCCTTGCTGAGCAGGAAGAACCCCACGGCGTCGTGACTGACCATGGGTTCGCTCATGGCGGCGATGGCGTCTTCGAGCGCGGGCAGCATGAGGTCTTGGCCGATCCGGATCTGGTGGTGCTCGGTGGCGTACTCACGAGCGATGATGTCGGAGTACTTGAACTCGTCGCCCTCCTCGCCGCCCACGGCCTCGAAGCCGATGCTGAAGGTGTTCAGCCCGCTCTGGCCTTCCTCGGCCAGCAGGCCGACGACCAGGCTGGAGTCCACACCGCCGGACAGCAGCACCCCGACGGGGACGTCGGCGACCAGGCGCCGGCGCACCGCGATCCGCAGCGACTCCAGGACGGCTTCTTCCCAGTCGGTGGAACTCCAGGCGGCGCGCTGCGGGTCGCGGACGAACGGCGGGTCCCAGAACACGCGCTCGCGGCTGCTGCCATCGGGCTCGATCACGCGCACGGTGGCCGGCGGCAGCTTCCGCACGCCACGCAGGATGGTGTGCGGCGCCGGGACGACGGCGTGCCAGGACAGGTAGTGATGCAAGGCGACCGGGTCGATGCTGGTGTCGAGGCTGGCATCGGCGGCACCGGCGCGCACCAGCGCCGGCAGGGTGCTGGCGAAGCGGAGCCGGTCGGCGGTTTCGGCCAGGTACAGCGGCTTGATGCCCAGGCGGTCGCGGGCCAGGACGAGCCGGCCGGAATCGCGTTCGTGAACGGCCAGGGCGAACATGCCGACGAGGTGGTCGACGAACGACTCACCCCAATGGTGGTACGCCTTGACGACGACCTCGGTGTCCGAAGCGGAGAAGAAGCGGTAGCCGTGCGCGGCGAGCTGCTCGCGTAGCTCCCGGTAGTTGTAGATGCAGCCGTTGAACACGATGGTCAGGCCGAGCTCGGCATCGACCATGGGCTGATGTCCGTGTGGGGAGAGGTCGATGATCGACAGCCGCTGGTGGCCCAGGGCCAGCGAGCCGTGCGCGTAGGCACCGGAATCGTCCGGGCCGCGAGCGTGCATCGCATCGCACATCGTGCTCACCGCCGCGAGGTCGGCCGGGCGGTTGTCGAATGTGTACTCGCCGGAAAGACCGCACATATGGTTCGACCCTACATGCCTCGGGCTCCTCGCCGCCCGGACGAAGATCCAGCCGCTGCCTTCTCGGGCGCCCCGAAAACGGTCACGGTGACCGTCGCCGGCGCCGAATCGGTGTGGCCGTCGTTGGCCACGTACGGCATGGTCGCGGTGCCCTCGAACCGGGGCGGCGGCGTGTAGGTGAACGTGGTCTGCGTGTCGTCGTCGCTGGTCACCTCACCCACGGTGGCGGGCATGACGTCGAAGGTGAGGTCGTCGCCGTCCGGATCGTCGGCACTCGGCGTGATCCGCACCGGAGTAGCGCGCGTGGTCTCGACCCGGACGTCCGCAGCCTCGGCGGGTGCGTTCTCGCCGGCGGCCACAGCGTGAATGGCCGAGGCGAACGCGCTGACCTGGGTGTAGACACCGGGATAGCCGGGTTGTGCGCAGCCGAGCCCGTGACTGACGATGCCGACCTGGATGAATTCGCCGGCCTCGTCCCGGCGGAACATCGGTCCGCCGGAGTCACCCTGGCAGGCGTCCACACCGCCCTCGTCGAGGAACCCGGCGCATATTTCCTGCTCCGGGACGAATTGATCGCCGTAGGCCGCAGCGCAGTCGGTGTCGCTGACGAACGGGACCTCGGCCTTCTGCAGCAGTGGACTGCCCGTGCCGGCGCCTTCCTCGGTGTCGCCCCACCCGGCGATGGTGAACTCGCCGTCGTCGTAGTCGCGGGTGGGGGCGATGGGCAGGGGGTCGATTCCGTCCACCTCGTCCTGCAGTTCGACCAGCGCCCAATCCGTGGGGATGCCCGAGAAATTGCCGGAGTAGGCGTACTCGGACTCGTAGCCGACCAGGTCGCCCTCGAGATCTGCAGAGCCGAAATAGGCCGTGATGCTGGTCGTCGGCCCGGTGCCCTGGACACAGTGGGCCGCGGTCAGAACGACGTCAGGTGCGTACAGCGAGCCCCCGCAGGAGTGGGCGCCGTCGGGCGTGACAACGGTGAGATAGGCCACGAACGGGAACTGTCCCTCGTCGGCGGGCTCGCCGCCGATGATGCTCGGCTCGACTGTCGTCGTCGGTCGTGGTTCACCGGTGGCGGGCTCGGCTGCGCCGGCCAGCCCGGCACAGCCGAGCACGACCGCCACCACGACGGCGAGCATCCGGCCGGCAGTACGTGGGTGGTGCCTCACGTGATCTCCCTTTTCCTGGCTTCGTTCCCGGGGTCGGTCGAATCGGTGCGGACGCTACCCGGCGTCCGCCGCACACGGGGCCCACTCGGCGATACCGCCGGATACGAAAGGACTCGCCCAGAATGCGACGACCACTTCTGTGAGCAGGCACGATGATGACGACGCGGTGTGTGGCGAGCCGGGGCGGAAGGCGCGACGACGCCCGCCGCGCCGGACTAGAATCAGCCGGGTGACCGAACGCGAAACCCCTACTCGGGCCCCCATCGTCCCCGCGAAACCGACCGTCGACGGGCTCGAGGACGTATGGGTCAAGCGGTGGGACGAGGCGGGGGTCTACTCCTTCGACCGCACCCGCCCGCGCGATGAGGTCTACTCCATCGACACGCCGCCGCCGACCGTCAGCGGCTCACTTCACGTGGGGCACGTGTTCTCATACACCCACACCGACGTGGTGGCGCGCTACCAGCGCATGCGGGGCAAGTCGGTGTTCTACCCGATGGGTTGGGACGACAACGGTCTGCCGACCGAGCGGCGCGTGCAGAACTACTTCGGCGTGCGCTGCGATCCGTCGCTGCCGTACGACGAGAACTTCCAGCCACCGCAGCGGCCGGGCAAGAACCAGGTACCGATCTCGCGGGGCAACTTCATCGAGTTGTGCGAGCGGCTCACCGTCGAGGACGAACGGGCGTTCGAGGAGCTCTGGCGGCGCCTAGGGCTGTCGGTGGACTGGTCGCACACGTACCAGACCATCGACGCCCGTGCCCGCCGGACGTCGCAGCGTGCGTTCCTGCGCAATCTCGCTCGGGGCGAGGCCTATCTGGCTGAGGCGCCGACGTTGTGGGACGTCACCTTCGGCACGGCGGTGGCCCAGGCCGAGCTCGAAGACCGGGAACGCCCGGGCGCGTATCACGACATCGCCTTCCAGCGGCCCGGCGCCGACGATCCGATCGTCATCTCCACCACTCGGCCGGAACTGCTGGCCGCTTGTGTCGCCCTGGTGGTGCACCCTGACGACGAGCGATACGCCGCGGTTGTGGGCTCGAGTGTGCGCACCCCGGTGTTCGGGGTCGAGGTGCCGGTGGTGGCTCACCACCTGGCCGACCCGGACAAGGGCACCGGCGCTGCGATGATCTGCACGTTCGGCGACACCACCGACGTCACGTGGTGGCGCGAGCTGTCGCTGCCGACCAGGCCCGTGGTCGGCCGGGACGGCCGGTTCGTACGCGAGACGCCGGCGTGGATCCCGACCGAGCAGGGGCGCGCCGCGTGCGCTGAGCTGGCCGGTGCGACCATGCACACCGCCCGCGAGCGGATGGTCTCGCTCCTGCGCGAGGCTGGCGCGCTGCAGGGCGAGCCTCGGGCGATCACGCATCCGGTCAAGTTCTACGAGAAGGGCGACAAGCCGCTCGAGATCGTCACCAGTCGGCAGTGGTACCTGCGCAACGGCGGCCGCGACGCCGAGCTGCGCGCGCAGCTGATCGAGCGCGGACGTGAGCTGAACTGGTATCCCGCACACATGCGGGTGAGGTACGAGAACTGGGTCGGCGGGCTCAACGGCGACTGGCTGATCAGCCGGCAGCGATACTTCGGTGTGCCGGTCCCGGTGTGGTACCCGCTCGACGGCAACGGCGAACCGCGTTACGACGAACCGATCGTCCCCGACGACGCCATGCTGCCGATCGACCCCGGCTCCGACACCCCGCCCGGGTATTCGCCGGAGCAGCGCGGACGCCCCGGCGGCTTCGTCGGCGACCCCGACGTCATGGACACCTGGGCGACGTCGTCGCTGAGCCCACAGATCGCCGGTGGCTGGGAGCACGACGACGATCTGTTCGCGCGGGTGTTTCCGATGGATCTGCGCCCGCAGGCGCACGAGATCATCCGTACCTGGCTGTTCTCGACGGTCGTGCGTGCTCACCTCGAGCACGGGGTGCTGCCGTGGCGCAACGCGGCCATCTCGGGTTGGATCCTCGACCCGGACCGCAAGAAGATGTCAAAGTCGAGAGGCAACGTCGTCACGCCGATGGACCTGCTGCAGCAGTACGGCGCCGACGGCGTGCGGTACTGGGCGGCCGGTGGCCGTCCGGGCGCGGACACGGCGTTCGACACCGGGCAGATGAAGGTCGGCCGCCGGCTGGCGATGAAGATCCTCAACGTCAGCAAGTTCGTGCTCGGCCTGGCCGAGGCCGGTGGTGCAGGCGACGTGACGCGCCCGCTCGACCAGGCGATGCTCGCGGCCCTGGCCCGTACGGTCGGCGTGGCGACCGAGGCGCTGGACGCTTATGACTACACCCGTGCGCTCGAGTCCGTCGAGCGGTTCTTCTGGGATTTCTGCGACGACTACGTCGAGTTGGTCAAGGCACGGGCCTACGGCGAGAGCGGCGACGCTGAAGGCGCGCGCTCGGCCCGCGTGGCCTTGCGCCTGGCGTTGTCGGTCCTGCTGCGGCTGTTCGCGCCGTTCCTGCCGTTCGCGACCGAGGAGGTCTGGTCGTGGTGGCACGAGGAAGGGCAGTCGGTGCATCGCGCACGCTGGCCGGAGCCCGCGGAGTTGACCGACGTCGTGGGAGCCGAGGCTGACGCCGACACCTTCGGCACGGCCTCGGAACTGATCGGCTCGGTGCGGCGGGCCAAATCCGAGGCACAGCTGTCGATGCGT